>NZ_JBHYMF010000065.1:31625-35707 GCF_042742855.1 Streptomyces sp. NPDC058877
GCGCCGTACGGCGCCGGAGGCGAAGATTCCGGCCGGACGGTATGCCCATGGCACGTTCAGAGAACAAGTACGCGGACTTCGAAGGGTTGCGGGAGCGGGCGGGGGCGCTGCGGCGGGCCGGCTACAGCCTTCGGCAGATCCGCGACGAGTTGAGGTCTTCAACAACGACATCCTCAGTCGGCTGGGCTGCTCCAGGAGTTCGGTGTCGCTGTGGCGTGTTCGGCGTCGACGGTGAAGACCACCGCCGCTATGCGGCGTTCCCGGTAGTGGGCGGCCATCTCCTCGATGGTCGGCTGCCGGTGGCCGTGGGCCTTGAAGTACGTCTCGGAGGCACCGAAGAGCTCCGGGCTCAGGGCCCCGTGGCCGTCCTTGGAGACCTCCGCGTGCGTGTGCACGTCGATGGCGGTGAGCCGGTCGAGGTCGAGTGCGAGGTCGGGCATGTCTACGCCTCCGGGGCCTTCGGCGCGGGGATGCCGTAGGTCTCGGGCTCGGCTCCGACGCCGCCGGGCCACTCGGCGGCGATGGCGTCGGCGCTCCAGCCGCCGTCGGCGAAGGCGACCGCCTTCTCCTTGGGGTGCGCCCACAGGGCGAGGCGATCGCCGCCGATGCCGATGGCCTGCCCGGTCACCCCGTCGGAGTCGTCCGAGGCGAGGAAGGTGATGAGGGCGGCGACGTCCTCGACGGTGCCGAGGCCCTCGTCCTTGCGCAGCCAGTCCGGCAGCGGCTTTCCGGTGCGCTCGGACTCCTCGATGACGGGGCCGAAGGCCGGAATGGTCTTGGTCATCTCGGTGGCGGCGACGGGGACGACGGCGTTGACGGTGATGCCGGCGCGGCCCAGTTCCATGGCCCAGGTGCGGGCCAGGGCGACGATGCCGGCCTTGGCGGCGGCGTAGTTGGTCTGGCCGAAGTTGCCGCGTTGTCCGGCCGGCGAGGAGATGAGGACGAGTCGGCCCCCGGTGCCCTGTTCGCGCATGCGGACGGCCGCCGCGCGGGCGCAGGTGAAGGTGCCGCGGAGGTGGACGCGGACGACGTCGTCGAAGTCGTCGTCGGTCATCTTCCACAGCACGCGGTCGCGCAGGATGCCGGCGTTGGTGACGAGCACGTCCAGGTGCCCGTACTCCCGGACCGCCGCGTCCACCAACTGCTGGGCGGCTTCGCTGTCGCCCACGGCCCCGACGACACCGGTGGCCGTGCCGCCCTCGGAGGTGATCGAGGCGACGGCGGTCTCGACGGCAGCCGGGTCGACGTCGTTGACGACGACGGCGGCGCCCGCCGCGGCGAGGGCCTGCGCGTAGGCCAGTCCGAGGCCGCGTCCACTGCCGGTCACGACGGCGACCTTGCCCTGAAGATCCATGAGAAGTACCTCTCGCAAGGAGAAAAAGGGGTGCCGAGAGCGCCGGCACGCGCCGGGATCGACAGGAATCCTGATGAACGCAGTCTGAGCAATCAACAGGATTCCTGTCAATGACTTAGGGTGGGACGGCCGCCGCCGGGCGGCACCGGCGCAGCGAAGGGCTCGGCCCCCGCCCGGTCGGCACGACGGGAGGACGAACGTGAGCACCTCGCTGCTCTACCTGCTCAAGAGGACGGAGCTGGCGGTGCGCGCCCGCCTGGAGGAGCTGCTCAAGCCCGCCGGGATCACCGCGCTGCAGTACACAGCCCTGACGGTCTTGGAGCGACACGACGGCATCTCCGCCGCACAGCTCGCCCGCGACTCCTTCGTCACCGCCCAGTCGATGGCCGACATGATCCGGACGCTGGAGAGCCGCGGCCTGATCCGGCGCGAACCCAACCCGGCCAACCGCCGCGAACGCCTCGTCCTGCTCACCGCCCCGGGACGACGACTGCTCGCCGAGTACGCCGAACCGGCCCGCGCGCTGGAGGCCCGCATGGTCGCCGATCTGAGCACCGAGGAGGTCGACGCACTCCGCGAGGCCCTGATCGGGGCATGGCGCTCCCTGTCGTAGCCGAACCACGGCGGTCGCGCCGCGGCCCGCACGTCCGGCGCGCGCTCCACGGGGCGATCGGTCACCTGAGCGCGTACATGCGGATGACGACGGCCTCGTCGCCGTCCGGGCGGGCGAGGCCGACGAAGACCGTCTCAGTGAGCCAGCGGTGGGCGGGGGCGTCCGTGCGGAAGACCAGCGAGATGCGGTCGGTGGTACCCGCCCCGGAGGCCTGCACCCTTCCGTCGAACCGGTCCGGGCCGTTGACCTCGGGCCGGCAGTAAGCCCCTGGTGGGAACAGGTCTGCGAAGATCACGTTCCGGAACCCAGAGGCTTCACGCGTTGACCAGTATCACCTATACCGCAACACTCGACGTCGGTAGGGAGACCGCCGAGTCTCTCGCCCGAGCACCACGAACGGCTCGGCACTCGCAAGGGGACCCGCGCTCTGGGCGTCTTCAAGCAGGGTGTCCTGGTGCTGCGGTGGTTCGTCGACGGGACGCGGCTGGCCCAACTCGCCCGGGACAACGGGGTTTCGGTGCCCACCGCGTACCGCTACTTGCACGAAGGGCTGACCGTGCTCGCCGACCACGCCCCGGATCTGTCCACCGCGCTGGAACGGGCGGCGTCCGCCGGCTACACCCATCTCAACCTGGACGGCACCGTCATCCGTACTGACCGCGTCGCCGCCCCCGGCCCCAACGGCGCCGACCTCTGGTGGTCCGGGTCGTGTCCCGCCACGTGGTGTAGAGGATCACGTTCCGCTTCGCCAGCGTGCCACCTGTGACCACCGCGTTGGTGCCGAGGGGGCAGTAGTGATGCTCGCCGTTACACCACTCTGCGGGACGCGATCGTGGTCCGGGAAGCACAAGCACCACGGCGGCAACGTCCAGGTCATCTCCGACCCCGACGGCTGGCCGATCTGGGTCTCCCCGGTCCGCCCCGGCCGCGAACATGACACCACCTGCGCCCGCACCCACGGCCTGGTCGACGCCCTCAACCGGCTCGCCTCCACCCTTGACATTCCCACCCTGACCGACCTCGGCTACGAAAACGTCAGCGACGGCTTCCGCCATCCGGTCAAGAAGCCCAAAGGCAGCGAACTCGACGACGGGCAGCAGGCGTTCAACTCAGTCATCCGAGGCGTCCACGCGGTCGCCGAGCGGGCCAACGCCCTACTCAAGGTCACCTTCAAGGCCCTGCGCCGGGTCAGCCTCGACCCCAGCGGCATCACCCGGATCGCCCGAGCCGCCCTCGTCCTGCTCCAGATGGAACACGGCCGCACCACCTGACCGAAGATCACGAACCGTCACGAGACGTTACCGAGAAGGGTTCATTGTCAGGGGGCACACTCCAAGAGATCACCCTCACTTCTCTTTTTGCCCCTGCCTGATATGCAACCTTCCCATGTTGCAGGTCGTCTGACTTGATATCGGAAGTCACGCGCAGGTGTGATCGAAGGGGAAATGATGCGACGTATTGGAGCAGTAGCGGCGGTGCTCGTGCTCGCGGTCGCCTCGCTGGGAGCGGCGGCCAGTACCGCGGGCGCGGCCCCGACGAAGGACTCGCGCACGGCGGCGACCTGTCCGACGGGCTGGGGCAGCGGCGCCAAGGGCGGTGCCGCCATGGGTGCCGACCATCTGAAAAACATCAGGACCGGACAGCACGAGTGCTACGACCGCATCGTGTTTGACGTGCCCGGCGGCGGCGACCGCATCAGCTACCAGGTCCAGTACGTGGACCAGTTCTACGCCGACCCCTCGGGCCAACACATACCGGTCGCCGGCGGAGCGATCCTCGACATTCGCGTCGGCGCGTGGAGCTACGACCTCCAGGCCGGCACGCCGACCTACCCGGGCCAGGTGGGTGAGCCCCTGTCCGGTGTGAGCATCAGCGGATACAGCACCTTCCGGGACACTCGGTTCGGTGGCACCTTCGAGGGCCAGACGCAGGTCGGTCTCGGCGTACGCAACCGGCTGCCGTTCCGCGTGATCCAGCTGAACGACCGGGTCGTGGTCGACGTGGCCCACAGCTGGACGAGCTAGTACTCCAGTGCGGTTTTGTGATCTACCCGGTGGGTTCGTTGGCGGACCGTCGTTGGTAGTGGCTTTGTCGGGCTGTTGCCTGGTGGCGTCT
>NZ_JBHYMF010000066.1:0-35611 GCF_042742855.1 Streptomyces sp. NPDC058877
GGCCCCTTCGGGCCGGTCCCACCGGCCGGCGAGGGCGGCGGGACCGGTCGCCCGGCGCGTCAGGCGGTGCGGGCGCGGCGCGAGACGACCGCGCGCAGCACCCGGCCGCCCTCCACGGAGAGCTCGCGGGCCCGGCGCAGCCCGGTCGGGCCGTGGGCGACCGATTCGAGGACGGCCTGCTGGCGGCGCAGCTCGCCGGCGAGCAGCGGGCCCGCACCGGCGGCGTCTCCGCCCCGGCAGCGGTCGACCAGGCCCTCGGACAGTTCGGCCGCGTCATGACGGCCGTGCAGGGCGAGGGCGGCGCTGGAGCAGTCTCCGGCCCAGGCGCGCAGGGCCTCGGGGGTCCATTCCGCCGGGGCGCTCGTGAGCATTTCCCGCACCGCGTCGGCGTCGGAGTCCTTCGGGTCCCCGGCGATCTCGGCACGGGCCTTGGTCAGGGCTTCTCCCCAGGCGGCCCCGTCGCCGCGCGCAACGGCGGCCCAGGCCGGCCGGAGCGCATCGGCGCCCTCGGGGGCGAGCAGGGGGAGACAGCGGTCGAGGCAGGCGAGGCCGGCCGCGGCCAAGCCCCTCCGGTCTGCCTCGTCGATCAGTTCCAGCAGGCTTCTGCCCGTAGCCGACGTCATGGACGCCTCCTCGCCACCCGATTCGGACGCAGTACTTCCACTTACTGCGCCGAATGGCGCGATTCCGTCACTGCGCGGCCGGAATGATGCCAGTGGCCTTGGCGTGCTGCATAGAGGTCAGACGTCGGACGAAGAGAATCGCGAGGACGCCGGCGGCGATCTCGACGGCGTAACCCCCGAGGGACCAGTGGATCGCGGTGGTGTACTCGTCGAAGGTCTCCGCCGTCTTGTACATCTGGGCGGAGACCCGGTTCACCACGCCCGAAACGACCCAACACGTCCACCAGCCGTTGATCAGGGCCAGCTCCCCCCTGCCGTCGGCGGCGTACGGTTCCCAGCGGCTGGCACGCCAGATGTCGACGGCGATCCCCCGGGGGATCCACAGGTTGGCGATCGGGACGAACCAGCTTCCGACGGCCCAGCCCGGTTTCCGGCCCTGCAGGTCGGCGGCCCAGACCTCGGCGTTCTTCCGCAGCCGGCGGAACCAGACGATGAAGACGACCCCGGTCACCGCGAACAGCGTGAACGCCATGCTGTAGGCCAGGTTCAGGTTGAGCGCCCCGAGCACGGTCGGGTCGGAGAAGTAGACGTCGTCGGCCGTCAGGTCGCGGACGTCGGCCAGGGCCAGCAGGACGTCGAAGAGGACGTTGCCCGCGAGCAGGGCCATGAGGGCGTACGAGAGGCCCTGCGGATTTCGGAGCGTGAGCATGCGGTTCCCCCCAGGAACGTGCGGCGGCCCGGTGGCCGCCGGGCGAACCTAGGGGACCGACCCTCCCGCCGTCCATGGAATTCGCGCAGGTCAGCCCCGCACCTTCGCCGCCAGGGCCCGGAACTGGTCCCAGGTCAGGGTCGGTTCCGCCGGGTTCCACACCTTCTGGGCGAGCGCCGCCAGCGGCAGGCGGATGCCCGCCGCCACCTGCGCCGGGGTCTGCGCCTTCGACAGGTCGCACCAGACCGCGAAGCGGGCGCCGAGGATCTGGGGGTCGTACCGTGCCGGCACGGGGGTGGAGCCGCGGACGACGCGCGGGGTCCACTCCCGGTAGATCCGGCGGCCGGTGGGATAGGTGAATCGGTTGGGCTCGCCGAGGACGTAGTAGAGGTAGTCGTCGTTGAGGTTGACCAGCCTGCGGCCCGCGCTCAGGTACGAGACCGGGGTGCGGGCACCGATCTCGCGGCCCGTCCAGTACTCGACCTCGATGTCCTCGGCCGCGGCCACCACCCCGCCCGTGAAGAAGCCGTCGTTCCACGCCTTGAGGGTCTTGCCGGTCGGTCGGACCACGGCGGCGCGGTCGTTGAGCCAGCCGGTGGCGAGGTCCTGGACCCGGGCGGAGGGGCCGTACTCCGCCCGCGCGGCCCGGGCGAGCCCGGGGTAGCTCGCCTCGGGGTCCTTCGACATGAGGGCCACGTACTCGTCGGCCCCGAGGTGCCAGTAGGCCCCGGGGAAGAGCCGGACGTACTCGCGCAGCAGTTCGTCGACGATCTTCGCCGCGTCCGGGTTCGCGATGTCGACCGCCCCGCGCGGGGCCCGGCCCGCGGCGCTGCGGAGCTGGAGGTCGGGATGGGCGGCGATGACGGCACCGAGGTGCCCGGGCGAGTCGATCTCGGGGATCACCGTGACGTGGCGGCTCGCCGCGAGCGCCAGGATCCGCCGCACCTCGGCCTTGGTCAGGTGCTCCTTCGAGACGACCTCGGGGTGGCTGTCGGACGCTATCCGGAAGCCCTGGTCGTCGGAGAAGTGCAGACCGAGCTGGTTGATCTTGAGGTCGCCCATCTCGCGGATGCGGTCCTCGATCCAGGCCGCGGTGAAGTGCTTGCGGGCGATGTCGATCATGAGCCCGCGCTGCGGTTTGGCGGGTCGGTCGGTGACGGTCCCCTCGGGCACGACGCCGTCGGCCCGGACCGACTGCTTGAGGGTGCGGGTGCCGTAGAAGACCCCGGCCTCGTCGGGGCCGGTGATCCGGACCCGGCCGTCGCGGACCGTCAGGACGTACGACTCGGGCGCGCCCGCCCCGCCCAGCGCCAGCTCGACGTCCCCGGGGCCCGCGGGGACGGAGCCCCGGTACGGGATGCCGAGCTCCCCGGCGAGCAGCTCGCCCTCGTCGGCGAGGCCCGGACTGTCCGCGGCGACGACGACCCCGGTGGTGGCGGGGGCGGGCTTCCAGCCGGGCCCGCGGGCGGGCTCGTGGGAGCGGACGGCGGGGACCGTTCGGGGCGGGGTCGAGAGGGGGTACTCCTTCGTCGGCGTCGGACTGGGCGGCGGGGCCTCCGTCGGCGGGGCGCTCACGGAGGTGCTCGGCGAGGACGGGGCGGAGGAACCTGACGGAGAACCGTTCGAGCAGGCCGCCGTGGTGGCCAGTGCCAGCACGGTCGCCAGGAGGGCCGGGGCCCGGCGGGGCGCCCGCTTGGAGTACCGCATCATCCGGAATCCTCCCGCAGGGTCCGCGGTTCGGCCAATCGGGCGAACAGCGCCCGATCGTCCATCAAACGTTTCGAAACTCTCCCTTCCGGGTGAAATTCGCGCATCCGTCGGACACTTCCCCCTTCCCGTCGATAACGTTGCGTCACGCCCGCCCCATCCGTCCCGGAGCACCGGAGTCCACGCTGACCAGCGACACCCACGCCCCCTGCCGGAAGCCGGGCTCCACGGACACGCCTGCCATACCTGCCCAGCAGGGCGGCGGGCGGCACGTCGCCGGGCTAGTCCGCTTCAACGCCGCCCCGCCCGGGGACGCCGAAGCCCTCCTGTACGACTGCTGCGCGAGTCGCCGCTGGGCCGAACGGGTGAGCGCGCACCGGCCCTACCCCACCCTCGACGCACTGCTCGCCGCCGCCGACGAGGCCTGCTACGACCTGTCCCGGGCCGAACTCGACGAAGCGCTGGCCGCCGAGTCCGCCGCAGCCCCGCACCCCGACGCCCCACCGGCGGCCCTCACCGCGCTGCGCGCCGCCCACGCCGCGTACGAGAGCCGCTTCGGACACGCCTTCGTGATCAGCCTGGACGGCGTGCGACACGAGGAGCGGCTCGACCGGGTGCTGGCCGGAATCCGGTCACGTCTCGGCAACGAACCGGAGGAGGAACGGGTGGTCGCCGCCGACGAGCTGCGCCGACTCGCCCGCGCCCGCCTCACGTTCGGCGTCACCACGCCGTGAATTCGTCCGGAATACGGCGATTCCGGCCCGAGCGATAGCCCGTCCGTGCCTGTTTGATCACACCTATGGACCCCGCGCGAGCGAACCGACGAGTCGTCGCTACGATGACCGGGGCCGGTGGACCGTACCCGGCCGGGCCAGACCGACAGAGAAGCCGGCCGGCCCCGATCCCCGCTCCCGGAGGGTTTTTCCGTGCCGGCTGGAACGCTGTACCGCGGCCGGGAAGGAATGTGGTCCTGGGTGGCTCACCGAGTCACCGGCGTCCTCATCTTCTTCTTCCTGTTCGTACACGTGCTGGACACCGCTCTCGTCCGCGTCTCCCCCGAGGCGTACGACGATGTCGTGGCGACGTACAAGACGCCGATCGTCGCACTCCTTGAGTACGGCCTCGTCGCCGCCATCCTCTTCCACGCGCTGAACGGTCTCCGTGTCATCGCCGTGGACTTCTGGTCCAAGGGCCCGCGCTACCAGAAGCAGATGCTCTGGACCGTCGTGGGCATCTGGGTCGTGCTGATGGCGGGCTCGCTGTACCCCGTCCTCGGCCACGCCGCACGTGAACTGTTCGGGAGCTGACGCCAGACATGTCTGCTGACACCACTTCCGCCATCGGTCCCGTCGAGGGCGGCGCCCACTACGACGTGGACAACCCGGCCCCCTACATCGAGGCCCCCCGCAAGCGCACGGGCAAGACCCCGCGCGCGACCCGCGGCAACTTCGAGATGGCCGCCTGGCTCTTCATGCGCCTCTCCGGCGTCGTCCTCGTGGTGCTGGTCCTGGGCCACCTGCTGATCCAGCTCTTCCTGGACGGCGGCGTCTCCAAGATCGGCTTCGCCTTCGTGGCCGGCCGCTGGGCGTCCCCGTTCTGGCAGGTCTGGGACCTGCTGATGCTCTGGCTCGCCATGCTGCACGGCGCCAACGGCCTCCGCACGGTCATCAACGACTACGCGGAGCGGGCCAACACGCGCCTGTGGCTCAAGGGCCTGCTGTACACCGCCACGGTGTTCACCATCCTTCTGGGCACGCTGGTGATCTTCACCTTCGACCCGAACATCCGCTAGGCACGGGGCTGAGGTAATCCACGTCATGAAGATCCACAAGTACGACACCGTCATCGTCGGCGCCGGTGGCGCCGGCATGCGCGCCGCCATCGAGTCGACGAAGCGCAGCCGCACCGCCGTGCTGACGAAGCTGTACCCGACCCGCTCCCACACGGGCGCCGCGCAGGGCGGCATGGCCGCCGCGCTGGCCAACGTGGAGGAGGACAACTGGGAGTGGCACACCTTCGACACGGTCAAGGGCGGTGACTACCTGGTCGACCAGGACGCCGCCGAGATCCTGGCGAAGGAGGCCATCGACGCCGTCCTCGACCTGGAGAAGATGGGCCTGCCGTTCAACCGCACCCCGAACGGCACCATCGACCAGCGCCGCTTCGGCGGCCACTCGCGCAACCACGGCGAGGCCCCGGTCCGCCGGTCCTGCTACGCCGCGGACCGCACCGGCCACATGATCCTCCAGACGCTGTACCAGAACTGCGTCAAGGAGGGCGTGGAGTTCTTCAACGAGTTCTACGTCCTGGACCAGCTGATCACCGAGGTCGACGGGGTCAAGCACTCCGCCGGCGTGATCGCCTACGAGCTGGCCACCGGCGAGATCCACGTCTTCCAGGCGAAGGCCGTGATCTACGCGTCCGGCGGCACCGGCAAGTTCTTCAAGGTGACCTCGAACGCGCACACCCTGACCGGTGACGGCCAGGCCGCCTGCTACCGCCGCGGTCTGCCGCTGGAGGACATGGAGTTCTTCCAGTTCCACCCGACGGGCATCTGGCGCATGGGCATCCTGCTGACGGAGGGCGCCCGCGGTGAGGGCGGCATCCTCCGCAACAAGGACGGCGAGCGCTTCATGGAGAAGTACGCGCCGGTCATGAAGGACCTCGCCTCCCGTGACGTCGTCTCCCGCTCCATCTACACGGAGATCCGCGAGGGCCGCGGCTGCGGCCCCGAGGGCGACCACGTCTACCTGGACCTGACGCACCTCCCGCCGGAGCAGCTCGACGCCAAGCTTCCGGACATCACGGAGTTCGCCCGCACGTACCTCGGCATCGAGCCGTACACGGACCCGATCCCGATCCAGCCCACCGCGCACTACGCCATGGGCGGCATCCCGACGAACGTCGAGGGCGAGGTCCTGTCGGACAACACCACCGTCGTCCCGGGCCTGTACGCGGCCGGCGAGGTCGCCTGCGTGTCGGTGCACGGCGCCAACCGCCTCGGCACCAACTCGCTCCTCGACATCAACGTCTTCGGCAAGCGCTCCGGCATCGCCGCCGCCGAGTACTCCGCCAAGGCCGACTTCGTCGAGCTGCCGGAGGCCCCCACGGCCTTCGTCGAAGCGCAGATCGAGAACCTCCGCAACTCCACGGGCAGCGAGCGGGTCGCCGACCTGCGCCGCGAGCTCCAGGAGACGATGGACGCCAACGTGATGGTGTTCCGCACGGAGCAGACCATCAAGACGGCCGTCGAGAAGATCGCCGAGCTGCGCGAGCGCTACAAGAACGTGTCCATCCAGGACAAGGGCAAGCGCTTCAACACCGACCTCCTGGAGGCCATCGAGCTGGGCAACCTGCTCGAACTGGCCGAGGTCATGGCCGTCTCGGCCCTGGCGCGCAAGGAGTCCCGCGGCGGTCACTACCGCGAGGACTACCCGAACCGCGACGACGTCAACTTCATGCGCCACACCATGGCGTACCGCGAGGTCGGCGAGGACGGCTCCGAGACCGTCCGTCTCGACTACAAGCCGGTCGTCCAGACCCGCTACCAGCCGATGGAGCGTAAGTACTGATGGGTACCCCCGTACTGGACAAGGTCGAGGCGGAGTCCGCCGCCTCCCCGTACATCACGGTGACGATGCGGATCCGCCGCTTCAACCCCGAGGTGTCGGACGCGGTGGTCTGGGAGGACTTCCAGATCCAGATCGACCCGAAGGAGCGCGTGCTCGACGCCCTTCACAAGATCAAGTGGGACGTCGACGGCACGCTGACGTTCCGCCGCTCCTGCGCGCACGGCATCTGCGGCTCCGACGCGATGCGGATCAACGGCAAGAACAGGCTCGCCTGCAAGACGTTGATCAAGGACATCAACCCGGAGAAGCCCATCACGGTCGAGGCCATCAAGGGCCTGACGGTCCTGAAGGACCTGGTCGTGGACATGGAGCCGTTCTTCCAGGCGTACCGGGACGTCATGCCGTTCCTGGTCACCAAGGGCAACGAGCCGACGCGCGAGCGCCTGCAGTCCGCCGAGGACCGCGAGCGCTTCGACGACACCACCAAGTGCATCCTGTGCGCCGCGTGCACCTCGTCCTGCCCGGTCTTCTGGAACGACGGCCAGTACTTCGGTCCGGCCGCGATCGTCAACGCGCACCGCTTCATCTTCGACTCGCGCGACGAGGCGGGCGAGCAGCGCCTGGAGATCCTGAACGACAAGGACGGCGTGTGGCGCTGCCGCACCACGTTCAACTGCACGGACGCCTGCCCGCGTGGCATCGAGGTCACGAAGGCCATCCAGGAAGTGAAGCGCGCGCTGATCACGCGTCGCTTCTGACGTCCCGTTCGGCCGGTGAGCCCGCTTCCGTACGCCGCGGCGTACGGGAGCGGGCTTTTCCGTTGCCCGTGACGTCGGAGAAGCAGAGCACCGCCTCCATCGGGCCGGCCGTCGACGGGGCGTCGCGGGGCTCGCTTCAGCCGTGCCAGACGACATGGGCGGGGCCGCCGCCCGCCTCCGCTTCGACCATGATCCGGCGAAGCATGTCATTGAGCAGGACGCGTTCCCCGGGAGCGAGGACGTCGAGCAGGCGGCCCTCCTCGCGCCTGAGGACGTCCGTCGCACCGCGCCAGGTCTCGCGGCCGGAGGCGGTGAGTTCGACGACGACCCGGCGCCGGTCGGTGGTGGACTGCGTACGGCGGACGAAGCCGCGCTTCTCCAGGGCGTCGAGGCGACCGGAGACGGAGGCCGGGGGCAGGTCGAGGTCCTGGGCCAGTTCGGAAGGGGCGGCGCTGCCGCCGCGCCCCGCGAGCTTGTGCAGGGTGTCGAACTCGTGGCGCTCCAGGTCGAAGTCGACGAGGGACTGCTCCCTGACCCGGCGCAGATGGACCGAGAGCTTCTTCATCCGGGTGACCGCGCCCTCGACGACGGGGTCGAGGTCGGAGAGGACGGGCTGCCAGCGGGCGACGTGCCCATCGGTCCAGTCGCGCGGTTCGTGCGGGGCACGTGGTTCCTCGGAGGGCGCCATGGGGCGATCGTACGTCGGCGGGGGCCCTCCCCCCGTCAGGCGACGCCGCCCCCAACCCTGACCGTCCCGGAGGGCGCCGGGTCGACCACCGCCGACGGGAGACCGTCGTCCCCGGTGGTCACTCCACGGATGCTCGGGGTGCGGGATCCCGGTCGGCGGCTTCTGCGAGGAAGGCGGCGAGCAGCCGGGCGGTCTCGTCCGGGCGTTCCAGGGCGGGGAGGTGGCCGGCCCAGTCGAGGTCGACGCGGCGGGCGGCGGGCAGCAGGCGCCCGAGTTCGTCGGCGACGGCCCGGAAGTCGGGCAGGTCGTGGGCGCCGACGGCGACGAGGGCGGGGACGCGGATCCGGGTGAGGTCGTCACGGGTGACCTCGGGGGCGGCCGGGTGGTGTTCCTCTGCGGCGGCGAGCTGGAGGTCGAAGGCGCGCCGCTGGGCCTCGCGGACGAGGCCGCGGGCGTCCGGTCCGGCCTCGGGGCCGAGCCAGGTGTCGACGTTGAGCTCGACGGCGGCGTCGAGGTCGCCCGCTTCGAGGAGGGCGTCCTCGCGGGCTGCCCAGGCGCGCAGCTCACTGCTCGGCACCATGCCGGGGATGCCGGAGGCGAGCAGGGCCAGGGCGGAGACCCGCTCGGGGTGGAGGGCAGCGAGTTCCAGCGCGACCCTGCCCCCGAAGGAGGAGCCGACGAGGGCGGCCCGCTCGACGCCGAGGTGGTCGAGGAGTTCGCGCACGTCCTCGGCGTGGACGTGCGGGGTGTCGATCGGGGTGTCCCCGAAGCCCCGGAGGTCGCAGCGGACGACGCGGTGTCCCGCCTCGGCCAGGGCGTGGAACTGCCCGTCCCACATCCGGCGGTCGCAGACCCCGGAATGCAGCAGGAGAACGGTCAAGGGGCCGGAACCGGACAGGTCATGAGAGAGCTTCACGACCGTCACCCTAATGATCGCGGTGCGGTCCGACCATCCCTTTCCCCGGCGACTTGAACAGGTTCAAGAAGAGGCATACAGTCATGCCCACAAGCTTTTGAACTTGTTCAAAGGAGGGTGGGGCATGGACCTCACTGTCGTCGCGTACACCGTCTACCTGCTGATCGGAGCGGCCCTCACCATCTGGGTCGCCCGCACCCTCAGCCGCAACGGAAGGATCTTCCTCTCCGACGTCCTCCACGGGAACGAGAAGCTCGCGGACGCCGTCAACCACCTGCTGGTGGTCGGCTTCTACCTCGTCAACCTGGGCTTCGTCGCCCTCTACCTGAACCAGGACGGCGCCGTCGCCGACGCCCGGGCGCTCTTCGAAGCCCTCTCCGTCAAGCTCGGCGTGGTCCTGCTCGTGCTCGGCGTGATGCACCTCGGGAACGTGTACGTCCTCAACAAGATCCGTCGCCGCGGCATCATGGAGCGCGAGCAGGTGCCGCCCGTCGGGCCGCAGGGCTGGACCGCGCCGCCCGGAAACGCCCCCTGGACCCCGCCCGCCCCCCGGGTCTGACCGCCGTGCCGGCCCCCACGGCCCCCGTGGGTCGTCTGACCGTCCTGTACGACGCCGGCTGCCCGCTCTGCGTGCACCTGAGGAACTGGCTGCTGCACCAGCGACGGCTCGTCCCGCTCGACCTCGTGCCGGCCGGGTCGCAGCGGGCGCAGGACCTCTTCCCCACCCTCGACCACGACGCCACCCGGCGGGAGATCACCGTGGTCGGGGACCGGGGCCAGGTCTACCGGGGGACCGCCGCCTGGATCGTCTGCCTCTGGGCCCTGGCCGACCACCGGCCCAAGGCCCACTGGCTGGCCACCCCCGCCGGACTGCCCTTCGCCCGGGCGACCGTCCTGGCCGCCTCGAAGTGGCGCGAGGCCCTCAAGGGGCCACGACCGGAGGGCCCCCTCCCCCGGAACGCGGACGACGGGGGCGGGCCCTGCGGAGACGGGCACTGCGGGACGACCGCGCCGCCCGGTTAGGCTCGACACCGTGAAGGACGTCAAGGAAGAGAAGAAGGCCGACGAGAAGAAGGCCCCCAAGAGCGAGCAGACCCGCACGCTGATTCTTGAGACGGCAATGCGGCTCTTCGAAGAGCGCGGTTACGACAAGACGACGATGCGGGCCATCGCCCAGGAAGCCGGCGTCTCCGTCGGCAACGCCTACTACTACTTCGAGTCGAAGGCATCTCTCATCACCGGGTTCTATGACCGGATGTCCCACGAGCACGCCACGGTGACTCGCGAGCGCCTCGAAGGCGTTGAGGACTTCGGCGAGCGCCTTGAGACTGCCGTCATGGCCTGGGTCGATTGCGCGGAGCCCTACCACCAGTTTGCCGCCCAGTTCTTCAGTACGGCAGCAGATCCGGAGAGCCCCCTCAGCCCCTTCTCAGACGAGTCCCACCCAGCGCGCGCGGAAGCGGTACAGATCTTCCGGGATGTGCTCCAGGGTTCCCAAGTAGGCCCGAAGTTGGACGCAGAGTTGCGCGCCTTGCTACCGGATCTCCTGTGGCTGCATCTCATGGGGGTTGTCCTGTACTGGGTGTTTGACCGCAGTGAGGGCACTGAGCGCACCAGAGCCTTCGTGCGTAAGTGCACGCCGATGGTGGCGCGTGCCGTTCGCCTCTCCCGATTCAAGGTTGTCCGGCCACTGGTGCGTGACGCAGTGGACCTGATGCAGGAGTTCGTGGTCCCGAAGGTTCGGAGTGGCGTAGCCAAGTAGCAAGAAGCCCCGCCCGACCAGAGGTGAACCAGAACAAGGACGGTGATCACCCCGGCTGGTTCGCCCCGTATCTGGAGCTTGAGAAGAGAGCCACAGGGATCTGGGACTACGGCACCATGTTCTTCATGGGCCTCTTGCAGACCGAGGAGTGCGCACGAGCCACGCTGCGCGCGGGGAGCCACGCGAGACAGCCAAGAGGTCTTGAGGGACCGGGCGAAGGCGCGCATGAGGCGTCAGGAAGTGATGAGTGGCGCCCCCCCGGCCCTCTGGGTTGTGATCCACGAAGGTTGCTTCCGCTTACAGTGGCCCGGACGGGGGCCAGTGCGTCCAGTGGCATCCCACCTGCGCGAAGACCCACAACGTGGTGCCCGTGCGAGACGGCAAGACCCCAAAGACGGTGCTCTTCCTGTCCCCCGAAGGCTGGGCCGGGCTCGTTGCCTTCGCGCGCCGCACAGACGCGCGAGTCAACTCATACCGAACGCAGAGAAGCCCCGTCTCCCTCCAGGGGCGACGGGGCTTCGGTGTTCATGCGGGGCGGGCTACGGCTCGTCGGTGTGGAGCTGCGTTTCCTCCCCTTGCACAGCTACCGCTACGCGGCGGCACGCTCCTCCGCTCCCTCGAAGATCACCCAGGGCTCACCGGCTGGGACGAGCCGGCCCGTCCCCGGGGAGAGCTTCCACTCGAAGCCCTGGCTCCCGTGGCGTTTCGCCATCGGGAGCACTAGACCCAGTTGAGCTCCCACAGCCGCCAGATGCCGGTGCCGTCCGTCAGGTTCTGGGAGCCGGTGACCTCCTCGGTGGAGAGCACGTAGTCCTTCTTCTGCCACAGCGGGACGAGCGGGACCTCGGCGGCCACGTGGTCCTGGATCGCCCGGAAGTCGTCCGTCGCGCGGGAGCGGTCGCTGAACTGCTGCGTGGAGGCGATCAGGCCGTCGATCTCCTTGCTGGAGAACCCGTTGTGCAGGGTGTTCTCGGTGCCGACGAGCGGCGCGGTGAAGCTGTCGGAGTCCGGGAAGTCGGGGAGCCAGCCGATGGGGTAGGCGTCGTAGGAACCCTTCGCGTACCCCTTCTGGAAGCTCTGCCAGTCGGCCTCGACGACCCTCACCTCGAAGAGGCCGGTGTCCTCCAACTGCCGCTTGATCTCGGCGGCCTCGGCGGCGTACGTCGCGTCCTCGCGGAAGCCGTACGTGAACTTCACCGGCGTCGAGACCCCGGCGTCCTTCAGGAGCTTCGTCGCCCTCTTCGCGCTCGGCTCGGGGAAGACGTCGAAGAAGGCGGTGCTGTGGCCGACGAAGCCCTGCGGGATGAGGGAGTACAGCGGCTGGACCGTGCCCTTGAAGGCGGCCTCGGTGATCGCCGGGCGGTCGAGGACGGCGGCGACGGCCTGTCGGACGGCCTTGTCCGCCATGGGCGAGCCGGACCGGACGTTGAAGTTGAGGTTGCGGATCTCGGCGCTCTCCGCCTCGGTGACCCGGGTTCCGTCGTCGGCGCCCAGGGAGGAGAGGAAGGTCGGCGGCAGCTGGCGGTGCGTCACCTGGACCTCCTTCGCCTTCCAGGCGTCGGCGAGGTCCTCGGACCGCCCGAAGTACTTCACCAGGACCGGGTGCCCGACCTTGGCGATGGCGCCCTTGTACGCGGGGTTGGGCTCCAGGAGGGCGGACTCGCCCTCCTTGTACTCCTTGAGGACGTACGGGCCCGAGCCGTCGACCGCGTTGCCGGTGCGCAGCTCGTCGGCCGGGTACTGGTCGCGGTCGACGATCGATCCGGCGCCCGTGGCGACCTTCAGCGGGAAGGTCGCATCACGGCCGCTCAGCCGGAAGGTGACGGTGCGGCCCTCGGCCTCGACGCCCTTCAGGGTCGGGAAGAGCGGCTGCGGGCCGACGTCCGACTTGATGCGCAGCATGCGCTCGAAGGAGTACTTCACGTCTTCGGCGGTCATCTTGCGCCCGCTGGAGAAGGTGAGGTCGTCGCGGAGCGTGCACTGGTAGGTGGTGAGGGAGGCGCCCGTGAACTTGCAGTTCTCGGCGGCGTCCGGCACCGGAGTGGCGAAGCCCGGCTTGAACGTCAGCAGCGACTGGAAGACGTTGCTGTACATGGCCCATGAGCCGGCGTCATAGGCTCCCGCCGGGTCGAGGGACGTGACCTCGTCGGTCGTGCCGACGCTGATCGGATCGGTCCGGGAGCCGTCGGAGGGGAGGAGTTGACAGCCTCCCGCTCCAGTCGTCACCAGTAGTCCACAAGTGATGAGGATCCGTAGACGGACCGTCGACCGCATTGCCGTGTTTCCTTTTTTTGTGCCACGCAGAGATGCGACGGCCCCCGGAAACGTCGCGATGACGTCATCCCATCACACGGTTTTCACAAGTGGAAGAGAAAACTTTCACACGGCACGCATATGTCCAGGATATGAGAATTTAAGCCGATGAGCAGCACGTATCGACTTCTGTGCACGGGGTGACGAGGTCCGATCAGGCCTGCTTCGAGGCGAGTTCGACGAGGGTGATGTCGGAGGGCGCGCCCACCCGGACCGGGGGTCCCCAGGCACCCGCACCCCGCGAGACGTACAGCTGGGTGTCGCCGTACCGTTCGAGCCCGGCGACCGTCGGGTTGGCCAGCTCGGCGAGGTAATTGCCCGGCCAGAGCTGGCCGCCGTGGGTGTGGCCGGACAGTTGGAGGTCCACCCCGTGGCGCACCGCATCGTGGATGACGACCGGTTGGTGCGCCAGGAGCACCGCAGCGCGGGTCCGGTCGCGGTCGCCGAGGGCCCGCGCGAAGTCGGGGCCCTTCCCCTCGCGCTCCCCCGCGATGTCGTCGACGCCGGCGAGGTCGAAACCGGCCGCGATCTCCACGCGTTCGTTGCGCAACGGGTGCAGGCCGATTTCGCGGACGTGGTCGACCCAGGCGTCCGCGCCCGAGAAGTACTCGTGGTTGCCGGTCACGAAGAAGGAGCCGTGTCGGGCGCGGAGTCGGGCGAGCGGCTCGGCGGCGGGACCGAGGTTCTCGACGGTGCCGTCGACGAGGTCGCCGACGACCGCGATCAGATCGGGCTGGGTGGCGTTGATCGCGTCCACGATCCGCTGGGTGTGGGCCCGGCCCAGGACGGGCCCGAGGTGGATGTCGGACACGACGGCGATCCGGTATCCGTGGGCGGCCCGCGGGATCTTGGCGAGCGGGACGGTGACCCGCTTGACCCGGGGCCCGCGGAGCACGCCGTGGGTGCCGTACCCGACGGTCCCGAGGGCGACGGCCGCGGCAGAACCGCCGACGACCCGCGAGACGAACAGCCGTCGGGACGCGTCGAAGGGGGCGGCCGTCCCGGATGTCCGCTCCGTTCCCCCCTCGCCCCCGTCCTCGGCCGCAGGGGCCGCTTCGGGCACGGTCACGAGCGCGGGCGCGGGCGCAGGCGCAGATCGTGCTGCGCGGCGGTGCAGCAGGCGGTGCAGGACGGGCCGGACGGCCTCGCCGACCACCAGGCCCAGGACCAGGTACAGGAGCACCGCGAGCCAGAGGAACCCCGGCCAGGCCACTGCCTGCTGGAGTCCGAAGGGCACGCCGGCCCCCGAGGAGACCAGGGCCGCGAGCGAGAGCAGCGGCAGGAGCACGACCACGGCCGTGCCGATCCTGCGCGACCGGCTGCCGGCTGCGGTCACGTCGCGCACCAGGCGCCGCCACACGTACCAGTGGACCGCGCCGAGCAGCGCCAGGACCACGATCAGAACCAGTAGAAAGACGCCCACGCCGCCGTATCCCCTCTTACCGGTCGCCCGCGCGGCGCGCGGCGCGCACCCCGCGCGGACCGATCGTGCCGGTCACCGTACCCGGGTCGGAGGACGTGACGGCAAGCAGCAGGTGAACCCCGGAGCGGACCCGTCGGACCGCCCTCGTCGTCGGGGGCCGGGCCGCTCCCGTCGTTCCACGGGCTCTCGGCGGGAGTGATCCACGAGGAGTCGGGCCCAGCGTACACAGACCCCGCCGCAGGCCCCCGGCGGGCCCGTTCGATACTGGGGGCACGGCCACCCACTCCGAAGGACACCCCATGAAGCTCAGCCGCCGCGTCTCCTGGTTCCTGCTCGCGTTCGGGGTCTGGTCGTGGGTGATCTGGGTGACCTTCGCGAAGAACCTGTTCAAGGACGCGAGTGGACTCGCCTTCGACGACGCGGGGGACCCGACGGCGTACCTGTGGGTCCATCTGCTGCTCGCCGTCACCTCGTTCGCACTGGGGACGGCGATCGGCGTGATCGGCTTCCGGGGCGTCCGCGCCGGCAGGAAGTGAGGCCCCGCCCCGGCGGAACCCGGCGGCCGGGCTCCGCGGTCCCCGCACCACCGTTCGTCCCGCGGGCGGCTGCGCCGGACGGCGGGAAGCGCCTGCCGGGGTTCGGGGCGGGCGGTCGGGCATGTACGTTCTCGACCGTGCCCGCATCGAAGAAGACCGCTTGGACGGTCGCCACTGCCGTGCTCCTGCCGCTCGTCGTCGCCGTGCCCACGGCCCGCGCGGACGGGACGGAAGGCCAGGAAGAGCAGCCCAAGCCCCCCGCCGTGATGTCCAAGGTCGGCGGGGTCCTGCTGAGCAAGCCCGGTACGCAGGTGCAGCTCGGACCCGGTGCACCGGTGCTGCCGAAGGACCTGTCCGGGCGCTCCTGGATCGTCGCGGACGCGGAGAGCGGCCAGGTGCTCGCCGCGCACAACGCGCACTGGCGGCTCGCCCCGGCCTCCACCCTGAAGATGCTGTTCGCCGACACGCTGTTGCCGAAGTTCCCCAACAAGATGCAGAACCACCTGGTCACCCCGGAAGAGCTGGCCGGGATAGGGGTCAACTCCAGTCTGGTCGGCATCAAGGAGAAGCAGACCTACAGCGTCCGCGACCTGTGGCTCGGGGTCTTCCTCCGCTCCGGCAACGACGCGGTCCACGTGCTGAGCAGCATGAACAACGGCATCCAGCAGACCGTGAAGGACATGAACGACCGCGCGGCCGAACTGCAGGCCCTCGACACCTTCGTGGTCTCGCCGGACGGCTACGACGCCCCGGGCCAGGTCTCCTCCGCGTACGACCTGACGCTCATCGCCCGCAGCGGCATGCAGAAGGCCGACTTCCGGGAGTACGCGTCCACGACCCGCGTCGCCTTCCCCGGCGAGGCGAAGCCGGGCAAGAAGCGCGAGACCTTCGAGATCCAGAACACCAACCGGCTCCTCACGGGGGCCGACGGCGTGGCGCCGTACCAGGGCATCGCCGGCGTCAAGAACGGCAACACCACTCATGCCGGCGCCACCTTCACCGGTGTCGCCGAGCGCAACGGCAGGGTCCTGCTCGTCACCGTCATGAACCCCTCGTCGAAGGAGTCGCACGCGGTCTACCAGGAGGCCGCCCGACTGCTCGACTGGGGCTTCGCGGCCTCCGGGAAGGTACGGCCGGTGGGCGAGCTGGTGCCGCCGCGCTCGGCCCTCACGACCCCGACCGCCCCGGACGAGGACGCGGCCCCGGCGCCCGGCAAGGACGCCCCGGAGGAGTCCGCCGCCCCGGCGGCCGCCCCGGGGAGGTCCGGCGGGATCGGGATCGCCCTCTCCGTGGTGGGCGGCGTCCTCGTCCTCCTCGCCGCGGCGGCCTTCCTGGTCAACCGGCGCTGGCCGCTGGCCTCGTCGGCGGCTCGGAACCACCGTTCCCCGGATGGTGGGGACGCCCCGGCGCCGAAGGACTCCGCGGTGCCAGGGGACGCCCCGGAGCCGAAGGACCCGCCCCGGACGGAGGACCCTCCGACGACGGAGGAGTCCCCTCGGACGGAGGAGTCCCCCGCGTCTCAGGAGCCTCCTGCCGGGAAGTCCCCTTCAGACCGGAACCGGTAGCCGTCCAGGCCGCGCAGAACAGCAGGAGCTTCGCGGTGAAGTTGATCCAGAGGAGCAGGGCGACGGGAACGCCGAACGCCCCGTACATCGACTTCGCCGCGACGCCCCGCATATAGCCGCCGAGGAGCAGCTTCAGCAGTTCGAAGCCGACCGCTCCCATGAGCGCCGCCAGCGCGAGGTCCCTGCGGCGCGGTTCGACGCCCGGCAGCAAGGACAGCACGTACAGCAGGATCAAGAAGTCGGCGACGACTCCGACGAGCACGGCAGCGCCCTGGAGCAACACGCCGCCCGCCCCGCTGCCGGAGAGGCCCAGTTGGTCCGCGCTCCAGTCGACGGCGGTGGACCCCATCCAGGAGGCGGCGAGCGAGGCGAGCGCGACGCCGCCGAGGCCGAGGAGGATCAGTCCGTCCTTGGCCTTGAGCAGGATCGGGTTGCCCTCGACGTGGTCGAGCCCCCAGACCGCGCGCAGGCATTCCCGCATGGAGCCGATCCAGCTGATGCCGGTGACGAGCAGGACGGCACCGGCGACGAGGCCGACGGTGCCGGCATTGGCGACGAGCCCGCCGATGTCGAGCTGATCGGAGATGCCGGGCACCTGCTCGCTGAGCTTCTTCTCGATCCGGTCGAGCTGGTCGGCGGTGAGGAGCGAGGCGCCGACCGCGGCGGCGACCGTGATCAACGGGAAGAGGGCCAGGAAGGAGACGAAGGTGATCGCGGCGGCGAGCCGGGTCCAGTGCGCTTCGTCCAGGGTCTCGTACGCGCGCCAGGCATGGGTGCGCATGAAGCGGGCGACCCACGGGCCGATGACGGGGAGCTTGGTCAACCAGTCCATGTCGTATGTCTACTCCTCGCTCCGTCGGACGAACCGACTACGAGAATCCCCCGTCAAAGCGCGCAGGACCACGATCGACATTCGGCGCGGCGGCACTCGGCCGGGCAAGAACGGCCGGTGCCCGTGTTCGGGCCCCCGTCGCAGCAGTCGACGGCGGCGCTTCCGACGGCCGTGATGAGCACCGGCAGCCGGTTTCCGAGGGACGCCCGCGGGCCTCCTCCCCGGGACGCGTTTCGTCGCCCCCTTCGACGCACCGAATTGCAATGCCGGCATAAGTAACAGAATTCGCTATACGGTCGTCTTCCTGGTCGTCGAGACCCCGTCCCGGACGGCGGCTGCGCAGCGGTCACCGGTGGGGTCCGCACGGCCCCACCCGGACGCCCGGGAACCGGGGGCTTCACCCCTGCCCCTTCGTCGTCCCGCCCTTGAGGAGGACCCCCTTGAAGGACGCCTTCCGCGCCCCGCAGTCCCTGCTCGTCCTGGGCGGCACCTCGGGGATCGGGCTCGCCACCGCCCGTCGGTTGATCGCGCGCCGCACCCGGACGGTCTGGCTGGCCGGGCGCCCCTCCCCCGCGCTCACGGCCGCCGCGGACTCGCTGCGGGTGCTCGGGGCGGACGTGCACACGGTGTCCTTCGACGCGCTCGACGTCGAGTCGCACGAGGAGCGGCTCGGAAAGGTCTTCGCCGAGGGCGACGTCGACATGGTGCTGTTCGCCTTCGGGGTACCGGGCGACCAGGCGCGCGACGAGTCCGACCCGGTGGCCGCGGCCCGGGTCGCCCGGACCAACTACACGGGCGCCGTCTCGGCGGGGCTGGTGTGCGGGGGCGCCCTCCAGACACAGGGACACGGCTCGCTGGTGGTGCTGTCGTCGGTGGCGGGCGAACGGGCGCGCCGCGAGGACTTCATCTACGGCTCGTCGAAGGCGGGGCTCGACGCCTTCACCGAAGGGCTCGGGGACGCGCTGCACGGCACGGGGGTGCACGTCATGCTGGTGCGGCCCGGACGCGTGCGCTCGAAGGGGACGGGCGGGCTCCCGAAGGGGCCGTTCGCGACGACGCCCGAGGCGGTCGCGCGCGCGATCGAGCTGGGGCTGCGGCGGCGCTCGGAGGCGGTGTGGGTGCCGGGTGTGCTACGGATGGTGATGTCGGGGGTGCGGCACGTGCCGCGGGCGGTCTTCCGCCGGCTGCAGACGTGACCCACCGGCCCCTCTTCCCCGGCGTCCGCCCGGCGGTTCTACGTGGTCGTCGGGGTGCCGACCGGGCTGCCGCCCTGCACGGGAACGGCCGGGACGGGGCGGCCACTGCCGAACTCGTAGTCGTACAGCTTGCGCCACACCCCGTCCGGGCCCTGCTCGTACAGCCCGAAGGAGCGGCAGGTCCAGGCCGCCTCGTACCCGGCGAGCTCCTCGAAGGCCCGGTCCATCCCCTCCTCGGAGATGCCGTGCGCCACGGTGACGTGCGGGTGGTACGGGAACTGGAGCTCGCGCACCAGCGGCCCGGCCTCGTCGCGGATGCGGTGCTGGAGGCGGTGGCAGGGGGAGACGCCCTCCTCCAGCTTCACGAAGACCACCGGGGAGAGCGGGCGGAAGGTGCCGGTGCCCCGGAGCCGGACGGAGAACGGCTGCTGGTCGGCGGCGACACCGGCGAGGTGCGCCTCGATCTGCGGCAGCCGTTCCTCGGAGACCTCGGTCGGCGGCACCAGGGTGACGTGCGTGGGGATGCCGTACGCGGCCAGGTCCCCGAAGCCGGCGCGCCGCTCCTGGAGCAGGCTGCCGTAGGGCTCCGGGACCGCGATCGAAACGCCGAGCGTTACGGTCCCCACGTCGTTCTCCTCCGTCGTCCGTCGTCGAGTCGGTGTGTGGTGGTGCAGCCGCCAGTGTGCGGCCTGCACCACCCTCGTGGCCAGGGTCCTCGGACTCAGTGCTTGGCGGGCAGGAAGCCGATGCGGTCGTACGTCTGCGCCAGCGTCTCCGCGGCGACCGCGCGGGCCTTCTCCGCTCCCTTGGCCAGGACCGAGTCCAGCGTCTCCGGGTCGTCCAGATATTCCTGGGTGCGGGCCCGGAACGGCGTGACGAAGTCCACCATGACCTCGGCGAGGTCGGTCTTCAGTGCGCCGTACATCTTGCCCTCGTAGCTCTTCTCCAGGTCCGCGACGGACGTGTCGGTGAGCGTGGACATGATGGTGAGCAGGTTGGAGACGCCGGCCTTGTTCTCCGGGTCGAAGCGGATCACCGTGTCGGTGTCGGTGACGGCGCTCTTGACCTTCTTGGCGGTGACCTTCGGGTCGTCCAGGAGGTTGATCAGGCCCTTCGGCGTGGACGCCGACTTGCTCATCTTGATCGTCGGGTCCTGGAGGTCGTAGATCTTCCCGGTCTCCTTGACGATGTACGGCTTGGGAATCGTGTAGGTGTCGCCGAAGCGACCGTTGAAGCGCTCCGCGAGGTCGCGGGTCAACTCGATGTGCTGGCGCTGGTCCTCGCCGACCGGAACCTCGTTGGCCTGGTAGAGCAGGATGTCCGCGACCTGCAGGATCGGGTACGTGAAGAGGCCGACGGTGGCCCGGTCCGCCCCCTGCTTGGCGGACTTGTCCTTGAACTGGGTCATGCGGGAGGCCTCGCCGAAGCCGGTGAGGCAGTTCATGACCCAGCCGAGCTGCGCGTGCTCGGGGACGTGGCTCTGGATGAACAGCGTGCAGCGGTCCGGGTCGAGGCCGGAGGCGAGTAGCTGGGCGGCGGCGAGCCGGGTGTTCGCCCGCAGCTCGGCGGGGTCCTGGGGCACCGTGATGGCGTGCAGGTCGACGACCATGTAGAAGGCGTCGTGGGTCTCCTGCAGCGCGACGTACTGACGGATCGCACCGAGGTAGTTGCCGAGGTGGAAGGAGCCTGCCGTGGGCTGGATCCCGGAGAGCGCACGCGGACGATGCTGCATGGCGAAGCCATTCCCCTGAGGGTGGTGGTGGGCGACGGACGGGCGATCAGAGGCCATGTGACTCATTCTCTCAGGTGCGGGAAGCGAACCGGGACTGCCGGTGCCCCGGAGGCCCCGGGGCACGGGGGGACACCGGGCCGCCCGCCCCTCGACCCCGATCGCACGGGGACCGGACGGGGTCGGTGAGACGAGGACCACACACCGTCCGGCCGGGCGGCCCGTCGCCGACACCCGGCACCCGGCACCCGGCACCCGGCACCCGGCAAAGGTGGCCGCCCCTCCCGCGAAGCAGTCGATCGCGAAACAAAAGCGATGGAAATAAAACGCAATGACCTGCTTATCGCAAACAAGAAGACATGGGGGCGTTCCGCGCCCGATAACCCTTTAGGGTGACTTTCACTTCTCGGGCTGACGCGTGCGAATGCGGAGTGCGGGATGTCCACGGAAAGCGCGGCCGATTGCAGGGGAATGCCAGAAAACGACGTACCGACCCTCAGGAAACCGTCACGGGTGATGGGGTTGGAACTCGCGAGAACCTTGACCGAGGCGCCACTGGACAGGACCTCCGGAACGCTGCTGGTGAGCGGGAACCCGGGGGGTTCGTTCCACTTCCGGGGCGGCGCGCTCGTCGAGGTCGTCTCGCCGGGCGCCCCCGGGGCGGAGACCCTCCTCCTGCGCTCCGGGCGCGTCACCGAGGCGGACTGGTCCGCCGCGACGCGGGCCTGCACCACGGGACACCTCGTCGGAGCCGAACTCGTCACCCGGGAACTCATCGGCGCCGCGGAATTGCAGTTGATATGCGTGGCAGCCGCCCTGGACGGCGCCCTGGCCGTCGGAATGGGCCGGATCGACGGCTTCCGACTGGACCGGAACACCCACGACTGTCGACTGGCCGCCCTCCGGGCGATAGAGCCCGACTGGCTGGCGCTGGAGGCGGAACGCCGCATCCGGGCCCTCGTCTCGCGCCGGCGCCCCTTCTCGCTCTTCCGCACCAGGTTGGGCCGGACCCCTGCCGGCATGGCGACACTGGACGCCGTCGGCGCCGGTGAGCGGCGGGAGATCCTGCTCCGGGTCAACGGCCGGCGCAGCACCAGGGACATCGCGTTCCTCCTCGGCCGGAGCCTCTACGCCGTCGCGGTCGAGGTCTCCCGGCTCCTCGCGGAGGGGCTGGTCGAAGCGGTGACGCCGGCTCGCCCCGAAACCCCCCTCGCCCGGCCCACCGCGGCCGTGGGCGACCTGCCGCGCCGCCTGCCGGGGGCGAGCGGCATCAACGACGTCTTGCCGCTCAGGCCGGCAGCCGGTCTCTAGCGGGCCCCGACGGGGCGCTGCACCGGGCCCGGCCGACAGGGCGCCGAACGCACCGCCCCGGCCACGGGCTCCGTCGACGGCACACACCGAAGCACGAACACGACAGGAGAGCAGTGACATCCACGAAAGCCCAGTTGGCAGCAGAGGTGAGGACGCTGAGGGACCGGGTCGTCGGGGTCACCGACGTCGTGGTGGCTTCCATCGACGGCCTGCTGATCACGGCGGAGACCGATGACGCGGCGGAGCCCGAGAGCCTGGCCGCCCTCACCGCAGCGACCCTCAACATCGCCCGTCGGGCCGGCTCGATGACGAGCCGGGGCACGCTCCACCACACCGTTTCCCGGTTCACCGACGGCTACCTCGTCACCCATGCCCTCGGCGAGATGGCGCTGATCGGGGTGATCGGTGACGCGGGCATGGACATCGCCCGTCTGAACACCGAGGCGCAGGCCTCCGCACAGCGCATCACCACCCTGCTCACCGGACCGCCCGGAGGTGCGGCTCCGGGTGGCGGAACGGCGGGGCAGACCGACGGAACCGGAGAGGGAGCACGATGAGCGGGTCGGAAACGCAAGCACCCCAGACCATGGCGGGGCGGGTCTCACGCCTCGTCAAGGCACTGCGGGACGAGGTGCCGGACTGCGTGGCCGCAGGCGTCATCGACATGTCCACGGGAATGCTGCTGTCGGTGGAGACGGTCGACTCGCACCCGCCGGAGGTGCTCGACATGCTGGCGGCAGCCACCCTCGACCTCTTCCAGGGCCGCAACGTGGTGATGATCGAAGGCATCTTCAAGGAGCGCCGCGGGGTCGTCAGCGACCGGCACTACTTCCAGGAGATCCTGGTCAACAGCGACAACCTGGCCCATCTGTTCCTCAGGGCGGACAGCGCCGACGAGGTCGTGGCCGTCGTCGTGTGCCGCAAGTCGGTGAACGTGGGCATGCTCTTCGCCCAGGCCCGTCGGGTGCTGAAGGACCAGGGCGAGCTGTGAGGGCCGGTGGGCAACCCCTCGCCGGAAGCGGGCGCGAACCGGCGAGGTGAGGCGAGCGGCCGGCTTCCCCGGACGGCGGTGGCGACGCCCGTGGCCGCCCGGGGGAGCCGGCGACGGGCCCGGACGTCGGCGCGGTCGAAGCCGACGGGGGCGGTGGGCTCGGGGCCGGCCGCGGTGGGCCCGGGGGTGCGGGGACGTGGGCACGCCGTTCCTCCGGGACCTCCCGCCGTGCGCCGGTCGCCACGCGTGTTTCCGCGGTGGCGGGCGCGCCGTCGTCGAGGTTTCCCCGTCCGGTATCCGAGCGACGATAAGAAAGGGGCCACAGGTACCCCCCGAGCCGCAGGACGAACGGAGATCCCGTGTCGAGGACAGCAGATGCGATCGCTTCCGCGGAGGCGCACAGCGCGCACAACTACCACCCCCTTCCGGTCGTCGTCGCTTCGGCGGACGGCGCCTGGATGACCGACGTCGAGGGCCGCCGCTACCTCGACCTTCTCGCCGGGTACTCGGCGCTCAACTTCGGGCACGGCAACCGGCGTCTGATCGATGCCGCGAAGGCCCAGCTGGAGCGGGTGACGCTGACCTCGCGGGCCTTCCACCACGACCGGTTCGCCGACTTCTGCACGCAGCTGGCAGAGCTGTGCGGCAAGGAGGCGGTGCTGCCGATGAACACGGGGGCGGAGGCGGTCGAGACGGCCGTGAAGACCGCCCGGAAGTGGGGGTACGAGGTCAAGGGCGTGCCGGACGGGCACGCGAAGATCGTGGTCGCGGCGAACAACTTCCACGGCCGGACGACGACGATCGTGAGCTTCTCCACGGACCACGAGGCGCGGGACCACTTCGGGCCGTACACGCCGGGCTTCGAGATCGTGCCGTACGGGGACCTGACGGCGTTGGAGGCGGCGGTCACCGAGAACACGGTGGCGGTGCTGCTGGAACCGATCCAGGGCGAGGCGGGCGTCCTGGTGCCGCCGGCCGGTTACCTGGCGGGGGTGCGGGAGTTGACGCGCCGACGGAACGTGCTGTTCGTGGCGGACGAGATCCAGTCGGGCCTGGGCCGGACGGGGCGGACGTTCGCGTGTGAGCACGAGGGAGTGGTGCCGGACGTCTACGTCCTGGGAAAGGCGCTGGGCGGCGGGGTCGTGCCGGTGTCGGCGGTGGTCGCGGACCGCGATGTGCTCGGGGTGTTCCGGCCGGGTGAGCACGGGTCGACGTTCGGCGGGAACCCGCTGGCGTGCGCGGTGGCCCTGGAGGTGATCGCGATGCTGCGGACCGGCGAGTTCCAGGAGCGGGCGGCGGAGCTGGGCGAGCACCTGCACGCGGAGCTGGGGCTGCTGGTGGGCGGCGGCGCGGTGGAGACGGTGCGTGGGCGCGGGCTGTGGGCCGGGGTGGACATCGCACCGGGCCGGGGCACCGGCCGGGAGGTCTCGGAGCGGCTGATGGAGCGGGGGGTGCTGGTGAAGGACACCCATGGGTCGACGATCCGGATCGCTCCTCCGCTGGTCATCTCGAAGGAGGACCTGGACTGGGGTCTGGAGCAGCTGCGGGGGGTGCTGTCGGACTGACGCGATCCGGCCGGAAGGGGCGGCGGGCGGCAACTCGGGGCATTGACAGCCGAGTTGGTCTAGGCCAATGATGCGGCCATGCCGAGACTCCGTCTGCGCCGCCCTCTACGGGCCGCGCTCGCCGCCCTCGTCCCGCTCGCGCTCCTCGGCGCGTTCTCCGGTCCCGCGCACGCCGCGCCGGAGGCGGCCTGGCCCGCGCCCGTCCCGGTGGTCTCCCACGTCGAGACCACCGACCCGGTCGTCTTCATCACCCTCGACGACGGCTGGAACCACGACCCCGCCGCGGCGAAGCTGCTGCTCGACCGCCGCGTACCGGCCTCCCTCTTCGTGCTCCCCGGCGCGTACTCCTACGACTCCGGCTACTTCCACGCCCTGCTCGACCAGGGCCGCTCCCGGGTCGAGAACCACACGGTCGGCCACCCGGACCTGACCGCGCTCGACGCCGACGGGCAGCGGGCGGAGGTCTGCGGGGCCCGGGAGGCGCACCTCGCGCAGTTCGGCGACGGGCCGCGGCTGCTGCGCCCGCCGTACGGCACCTACGACGCGACCACCCTGACCACCGCCCGGGCCTGCGGGGCGAAGGCCCTGGTGACCTGGACGTACGACCTCACCACCTGGGGCGGTTGGACGCCCCCGGAGCCGCAGCTGAAGGCGGGGGACATCATCCTGCTGCACTTCAACGAGACGGTGGAGCAGGACCTGGAGCGGGCCCTCGACCTGGCGGAGGCCGCCGGCCTGAAGCCCGCCCCGCTGCGGGACTACGTCCCCGAGTGACCGCTACAGGATGACGTGCGGGAGGAAGCGGGCGTACTCGTCGGTGACGGGCCCCGCCGACTCCCGGATGCCGAGCCCCGCCGCTTCGTCCCCGACGATCCATGCGCCGAGCACCACCCGGTTGCCGTCGAAGTCGGGCAGCGGGGCCAACTCCTGGTAGCAGCAGGCCTCCCCGTCCCGTACGAAGGGCTCCGTGCCGGCCTCGTGCAGGGTGACGCCCGCGCCCTCGCGCCCCAGCAGCGGCTTGGCGACCCAGCCGGTGGTCACGGCGAGTTCGCGGGGCCCGTCGAGGTAGGAGGGCAGCAGATGGGGGTGGCCCGGGTTCAGCTCCCACAGGATCGCGAGCAGTGCCTTGTTGGAGAGCAGCATCTTCCAGGCGGGTTCGATCCAGCAGGTGGTGCCGGTGCCGCCCCCGTTGTCGAGGGTGTCCAGGACGTACGGGCCGAAGCGGTCGGTGGTCAGCCACTCCCACGGGTAGAGCTTGAAGCAGCTGCGCAGGAAGCGGAGCCGGTCGTCCACGAAGCGCTTCGAGAGCCGGTCCCAGCCGATCCGTTCGACGGAGAGCGCCTCGGTGTCGAGTCCGGCCTGCTGGGCGGTCTCCCGCAGATAGGCGACCGTCATCAGGTCCTCGCCCAGCTCGTCGCCGTCCGAGTGGGCGAAGTGGACGGGGCCCGGCGGCAGGAGCGGCGCTTGCCGCCGCCAGGCGTCGACGAGCCGTTCGTGGAGGGAGTTCCACTGGTCGGCGCCGGGGAACCGCTCCTCCATCCAGAACCACTGCGGGCTCGCGGCCTCCACCAGCGAGGTGGGGGTGTCGGCGTTGTACTCCAGCATCTTGGCCGGCCCGGTGCCGTCGTAGCGCAGGTCGAACCGACCGTACAGGGAGGGGAGTTCGGCACGCCGCCGCCAGGACTCGGCGACCAGGCCGGCCAGCCTGGGGTCGGTGATCCCCAGCTCGGCGAAACGGTCCTTCTCGACGATGTGCGCGGCAGCCGCCAAGCACATCACGTGCAGCTCCTCGACGACCTCTTCCAGGGCCTCGACCTCGGGCAGCGAGAAGGAGTAGTACGCGCTCTCGTCCCAGTACGGGCGCAGCGAACCGTCCGGATGGCGGGTCAGCGGATAGACCAGCCCCTGCCCCTCGACCGTCTCCTGCCAGCCCGGCCTGGGTTCGATGGTGTGGCGTTCCATGGTGCCCGGTCGCCTCAGCCGCCGCCGGTGCCGGAGCAGCCGAAACCGCCGGTGTCGACGGCGGCCTTGTTGAAGCTGCCGCCGCTCACCCGCTTGTCACGGACGGAACCGCCGTAGTAGTAGGAGCCGTGGGGGCTCCCGTCGTCGTCGCCCCCGCCGCCGCCACCGGTCTCGCACTCGTAGCGGGGCAGCTCCTCCCTGGACAGCGGGTCCACGCACCGCTTGTCCGGCTCCGCACCGCACGCGGTGATCGTCGCCGCGAGCACGCCCATCCCGCCGAGCACCACGGTGCTCGACCTCAGCCTGCGCATGTCCGTCCCCTCCCCTTCGCCGCCGCGACCGCACAGTGTAGGCCGGTGTTTTTCGGCCCCGCGTTCTAGAGTCGTTTCGTGCTCCTTGGGATGATCTGCGCCCTGACCTCTTCCCTCTGCTTCGGTGCGGCCTCCGTCCTGCAGGCGATGGCGGCGCGTGCCGCCGAGCCGGGTACCGGCGGCGGCGTCGACGTCGCGCTGATGTGGCGCGCCCTGCGACAGCGGCGCTACCTCGCCGGACTGGGAATGGACGGGCTGGGGTTCGTCCTCCAGGTCGTGGCGCTGCGCACGCTGCCCATCTACGTGGTCGGCGCGGCCCTCGCCGCGAGCCTGGCGGTCACGGCGGTCATCGCCTCCCGGGTCCTGCGGGTGCGGTTGAGCCGGATCGAGTGGACGGCCGTGGCGGTGGTCTGCGCGGGCCTCGCGATGCTGGCGCTGGCCTCCGGTACGGAAGGGCAGCGGGAGGGCTCGGCGGCACTGCGCTGGTCGCTGCTCGGGATCTCGTTCGGGGTCCTGCTGCTCGGAGTGCTGGCGGGTCGGCTGCCGGAGCGGCCCCGGGCGCTCGTCCTCGGCCTCGGAGCGGGCTTCGGTTTCGGGGTGGTGGAGGTGGCCGTCCGGCTGATCGACGGCATCGACCCGACCGATCCGGTCTGGTACGCGCTCCTGATCGGCGGCGTCTCGGCGTTCCTGCTGCTGACCTCGGCGTTCCAGCGGGGCTCGGTGACGACGGCGACGGCGGGCGCGGTGCTCGGCGAGACGGTCGGGCCCGCGATCGTCGGGGTGGCCTGGCTCGGGGACAGCACCCGGGACGGCCTCGGCTGGCTGGCGGTCACGGGCTTCGCGGTGGCGGTGGCGGGCTCGCTGACCCTGGCCCGCTTCGGCGAGGCCCCGGCATCACCCCGGGCCGTCCCGTCGTCGTGACCGCGTCCTTCCCGTCGGGGTCCCGCCGTCCCGCCGTCCCGCGCGGGACTGGCCAAGCGCTACGGCGTAAGCGTCCACCGCATCCCCGTGTCCCGCACCGCCGATGGGTGGGGCGTGTGGCTCACGGACCGCACCCCCGACCAGGACCCGCCCACGGGTCTGCCGTTCCTGCCCCCGCCACGACTCCGCGCGGCAGCATGACAAAGCCCCGCCCTACTCCCGACTCGGGGGCGGGGCGAGGCTGTTGGCGTTTCAGGCTTCGAACTGTCCGCCCTTGACGCTCTCCACGAACGCGGAGAACGCGGCGGCGGGAACCGCCAGCATCGGGCCGGCCGGAACCTTCGAGTCACGGACGGGGACGATGCCGCACGCGACTGCAAGGTTTGTGGCGACCTCGATGCATTGGCCGCCGTTGCTGCTGTAAGAGGACGTGAACCACTGCGGTTGCTCGGTCGTCACGGGCTTGTGTCCTTTCGAAGTTGCTCGATCATGGCCACGGACGCCGCTTGGGACAGCGCTTCAGCCTGCAACTGATGGTAGGCCCGTAGCAAGGGCTGAAGGAATCTGGTATCTCGCTCTAGGCGCCCCTGTAGCGCAGACTCGGCGTACGCGACATGCGACCAGTCGGGCAGAGTCAACAAGGTCACGGGCAGGTCGAACGCCCTCCGTTCAGCGAGTTCGTACGGTGCAACCTGGAGGATTGTCGATGGCAGGCTAGCGAACTCGGCAAGTCGGTCTAGCTGTGCTGCCATGACGGCCGGACCGCCCACGGGTCGCCTTATGCAACTCTCGTCCAGGACCGCATGGACCATGGGCGGGGGTGTGCGCTCTAGGACTGTCTGACGTTCTAAGAGTTTCGACAGGCGTTCTTCTGCTTGGTGCTCCGTGATCGCGCCCCGCAGCACTTCACCTCTGGTGATCGCTGTGGCGTACTGCGGAGTCTGGAGCAAGCCCGGAATGATGCCCAACTCAAACAGCCTGATCTCTACTGCCTGCACCTCGCGCACTACGTAGTCCGGGAACCCCTCTAGTAGTGCCGTGTGCCGTACGGCTCGCCCCTGCCGTTCGAACCGGTCTCCCGTCCCGAACACCTTGTCGGCGCTTGCTGCAAAGTGAGGAGTCGGGGGGCGACGACCAGTTTCAACAGCGGAGATATGAGTTCCTGAGAACCCCATGCGTTCGCCTAGCTCGTCCTGGGTCCAACCACGCTCGTCCCGCAACCTGCGTAAACGCTCCCCGAACGCCGCAACGGGCGAACTCTCTGGCTTCAGCTCTTTCCGATTCAACGCATTCCTCCCAACTCTCCGTTCAAAGCGTGCAAGTTGAAGACCGTCCGACTCTAAGCCACGCTGGCGGCTCCTGGTAGTGGAAGCGTTACGGAGAGGAACGCCCGTGCCCGACCTCAACTCCTGCCCGAGCCCGGTGCAGACGGCAGTTCCCGACCTCGGGACGTACATGGCGGCAGACACTGCCGAGGGCTCGTCCCGGCTCGGAAAAGTAACCGCATGGGACGGGGACGTGGTCCACCTCTCGCCCCCGGGCGGGGGGACCAGTTGGACAGCGCCCGCAGCCGAGCTGCGCCGGCCGACCGAGGAAGAGTCCGCGCGTATCCGCGTGCTCACCTCCCCCGTGCCGGCGGTGGCCCCGTGACCCGGACGTTCGGGTACGTGCCGCACCGCATCCGGCGCGCCCCCGAGTCCGAACCCGTGGCTAAAGCCCACTGCCTACACGCGGGGTGTGAGTGGGCATCCACGCCGAGTTCGACCGCGAACCCCGTCGACGACGCGTGCATGGGGCACACCGGGCTGAGCCCCGACCACACCCGCTTCGCCCGACTGTTCGCAGACGTGGCAGTCGTGACCCGCGAGGGCGCACCGGGAACCCGCCCGGTCGGGACCACAGACGGGACGAGCGATCAGGGGGAAGCGGAGTGACGCCGTGGTGAGACGACGACAGCCGGACCGCTTGGCCTGGATCGGAGACCCCCTCGGGCTGCCCGTCCCCGAGGGCGAGGACCGGCGCCGGCGAGCCGCAGAAATCCGCCAGGGTGACCGGGTGCTGATCGGTCGGTGTTGGCGCATAGCTGCCGTCGTGACCCCGCACCAGCGCGAGGGGCGCACGCTCGTACACGTGGAATGGGAGAGCCCCGCGCACGCGCGCACCGTGTACCACGCCGCCGCCCTGGTCCACGTTTACGCCGAGCCGGTACGGCCGACCTCCCGCGAGACCACACCCGCTTCGCCCGACTGTTTGCGGACGTGGCAGTCGTAGGCCGTTTAGGCCCCTGTCGACGCACGCCCCAAAGACTTCCGAGATCCGGCGAGCCCGACCCCCAGTCGTGGCCGACGAGGTGCACCGGGCGGTCCGTCGGTTCTCGGAACTGAACACCCCGGACGCACCATGGCCGACTCACGCCCTCGCGTCCGGGGGCAACACACCCGTCCGGTGGTCCCCACATAGGGACGTAAGACCGCCGGGCAGGTTCCGCAGAAAGTTCGTAACCGACAAGAGGAGCAACGGCATGGGCTGGGGAACGGGTAAGGGCGGAAGCGGCGGAAGCGGGCAGCACTCAGGGGGGAAGGACCCGGGCACGTCCAAGCCCTCGTCCGACACCGCCAAGCCGAAGGACCCGCCGAAGCACAAGAAGGACTGACGCAGGTGACGACACCGAAATTCGCCGAGTCCGAGCGAATCGCCCTGCGCGGTCTGCTCGGCGCGGTGAACGACGACATGGACGCGCCGGTAACGCCCGAGTGGGAGCGTGCGGCATGGAATGTTCCCCGGTCCGCGTTCGTCCCCGAGCGCATCTTTATGGGTGAGGGCCTGGAGCCGTGCAACCGGGCGGACGCCCCGGAAACGTGGCTCCGCGCCGTCTACGCCAACGATTCCGTCGTAACGCAGACCAACGACGGCGAGGACCCCGGCGACGGCGAGCGGTGGGCGTCATCGTCCGCGAGCGCCCCCGGCATCGTGTTCCGAATGCTGCACATGCTCGACGTGCACGAGGGACACAAGGTCCTGGAGATCGGCACCGGGACCGGCTGGAACGCGGGTCTCCTGGCCCATGTCGCCGGCCCGGGGAACGTGACGACAGTGGAAGTCGACCCCGCGTTGGCGAGGGAAGCCGGGGAACGTCTGCGAAAAGAGGGCGTCACCGCTGCCGTGGTGACAGGGGACGGGGCCGAGGGGTACGCGGACAACGCGCCGTATGACCGGCTCGTGGCTACGTGCTCCGTGCGGTCCGTCCCGCGTCCGTGGCTCACGCAGGTGAAGCCCGGGGGCGTCATTCTCACCCCGTGGGAAAGTCCCTGGGTCTGCTACGGGCTGCTCTGCATGACCGTGGACGACAGTGGAAGCGCGTCGGGCCCGTTCTCGCCGCACTCCGCGTTCATGCTCATGAGAAACCAGCGCACAGACCTGCGGATCTACCGGGACGTGGTGCGTGACGACCACCAGCCCGACGAGTCAATTACTGCCCTTCCGCCGTGGCGGGTGGCCGGTGATGATCTCGCCGCGCAGTTCGCCATGGGGCTACAGCTCCGTGACGTGTGGTGGACGTGGCACGACAACCCCGACGTGGAAGGGGTTACGTCCCGGCTGTGGGTCGCGACGACCGACGCCACGTCGTGGGCTGCCGTGGATTGGGACGGGACGTCGGACGACCGATTCACGGTGTGGCAGTACGGCCCGCGTCGGCTCTGGAACGAAGCGGAAGCCGCGCACGCCTGGTGGCTGTTGCACGACCGTCCGGGACCCGAGCGGTTCGGCCTGACCGCTACTGCCACGGGTGAGACCGCATGGCTGGACAACCCCGATCAGCCCGTTCCCACAGTGGGTTGATCTGTACGACCGGCCCCGTACGTGCTTACCTCCCCGTACACGGGCGGGGCCACCTTTGTCCCCGTACAGACCCGAGGACCAACATGCGGCAATGCACGGCCATCGACCTGTTACCCCCGCCCGAAACCCTGCTAGGTATAGCGCTCCGGACGGACACGGCCCCGGGCGGACGGGTGGCGTTCCCCTCCGATCTCATGCCGTGCAAACTCGGCGAGGGGCACGAGGAAGGGCATGCGGCCCTTCTGCGGGAGACCAAAGCCGCAAGGAAGTACGTCTGGGCCCGCTGGGGCGACCCCGGCGCCGTGGTGTTCGTCCTGCTGCCGTGGTGTGGGGCAGAAAACGGAGCCGGCGAGCGCTGTTCTCTGTTCGCCGAGCACCCGTCCGGCCACGATTGGGACGTTACCGACCCGACGCGCGACTAGTCGTCCGCCTGGTCGTTCTCGCGGGCTTGGTCGCCAGGACCGACCACGAACGTCCCGCGACCCCATTCGGTTCGAACCAGCCCTCGCTCTCGCAGCACCCCCACAGCACGGCGCGCGGTCATCCGGGCCACCCCAAAGCGCTGGACCAGCTCGGCGTCACTCGGGATTTTCTCACCGGCCTTGTACTTCCCTGCCCTGATCTCCGCCGTAAGCGTGTCAAGGACCGTCATGTACGGCGCGTGTGGCACGTGCGGACTCTGCGGCTGATCAGGCATGAGCCGAAGCGTAGACAACGGGGCACTTCCCCAGCGACTTAGACCAGTGGATCTCATGGACTAGCTAGACCAGTTGCCCTACCGCCATACCGAGCACAAAACGAAAACGCCCCGGAAGACCGGTCCTACGCGGTCCGCCGGGGCTAGCCGAGACAGCTAACAGAGAGCTGAAACGACCATGCGCGATCTTATCGCCCTCGCATCCATCGGACTCGGGATGCTGCTCGTCCTCTGGTGCGCGCTCGACATGCGCCCGCCCCGCCGGCCCGGACGCCAGTCCGCCTCACATCACGCCACAAAGCCCCTGCCGGCCCTCACCGGCCCCCCCATGAGGCCGTGCCCGACTACTCCCACCCCGGAACACGTCCGCGCCCGCCGTGCCCCGCTACGCGGCGAGGACACCCCCCTTATCCGCCCGTACGTCCTCGTCGACGAGACGCTGGATCTCGGGATCATCCGCGAGCGCCGCACGGCTGCCGTGCTCGCCACGCTCGGCGTGGACTACGCGTACGGCTACACAGGGGACCAGTTCGAAACCCTCGCCGCTCTCACCACTGCGGGGGTGACCGCATGACCCGCGACGGACTGACTGCCGACTTCACCGGACACGTAGCACTGTGCGTCAAGTGCCACACCCTCACTACTGCCCCCGTGGCAGTCCGCTGGATTCAGAGCAACAGCGGTCCCGGTACGACCCTGTACGCGTGCCCCGCTCACGCTGTGGAACTCGGAGCGGGACCGACTCCCGGGGACGAGCTGCACGCCCCGTAAGCAGTACAGACAGCAAAACGCCCCGTTCGGCCAAGTCTGCCGGGCGGGGCTTTGCCGTATCAGGGCTCCGGTAGCGCGAGCACCAGGGCGTTAAGCGCCCCCGGCCACTGACTGTCTGACGGGGTGCCGTAACCGATCACCAATCCGTCACGGGGCGGACCTACCGTGTCAGGACGCCGAAAGGGGCTGAGCCCCTGTAGCACAAGCCCCGCCCTTACCGCCGCGCGAATCGTCGGCTGCTCGGTGCCGGGAGGAAGTTCTAGACCAACGTGGAGCCCAGCAGCCACCCCGAACACCCGAAGATGGGGCGCATCCGTAGCGAGCCGACTGATCAGCTCATTGCGGCGGCGGCGGTAGCGCAAGCGCATCCTTCGAAGGTGACGGTCATAGGCACCAGACTGGATGAACTCGGCGAGGGCAAGTTGATCAAGAACGTTGCACGCTCCCCCTGTCCCAGCCATGAGCGCAGCAACGTCCCCCACCAACGGCGCAGGAAGAACCATCCATCCCAGCCGGACCCCCGGAGCAAGACTCTTGCTCGCTGTACCCATGTACACCACGTGGCCTGGGTCCAACGCCTGTAGAGCACCAACGGGCAATCTATGCCGTGAACTGGGGTTTTCATCGTGTTGCCAGGGTGTAGGGTCTACCGGCTGTCGGTCGTAGCGGAACTCCCCGTCGTAGTCGTCTTCCAGGACGAGGCCGCCGGAGGTGCGCGCCCAGTCGACCACCGCCGCCCGGCGCTCCGGGGGGAGTGCGCCGCCCAGCGGATACTGGTGGGCGGCCGTCATCAGGACCGCTCCGCAGTCGCCGAGCTCGGGCAACTCCTGTGTCCTGGTGCCCCGTTCGTCGAAGCCCAGGACGGGGGTCCGCAGACCGGCGCGGCGCAGCAGACCGTCGTGGAGTGCGAGTCCGTACGACTCGACGGCCACGTTCCGCACCCCGCGGGCCCGCAGCACCCGCCCCATCAGCTCCAGGCCGTGCACGAAGCCGGCGCAGATCACGACCCGTTCGGGTCGGGCGTGCACGCCCCGCGCACGGGCGAGGTACTCGCAGAGGGCGAGGCGCAGTTCGATCCGGCCGCGCGGATCGCCGTACCCGAAGGCCTCGTTGGGGGCGTTGGTCAGCGCCCGCCGGTACGCCTTGAGCCACTCGGCGCGCGGGAAGGAGGCGAGGTCGGGGCTGCCGGACTTCAGGCTGTGCGCGGGGGCAGCGGATCGGTCACGGCCCGTGCCGGCCGGCGGGGACACCGGGGCGGCGGGCGCGGGGGTGCGGGGTGAGGCCCGCGGGGCGACGCGGGTGCCGGAACCCTGTCGGGCGGTCAGCCACCCCTCGGCGACCAGTTCGGCGTAGGCGTCGGCGACGGTGTTGCGGGCCATGCCGAGGTCCGCAGCGAGCGAACGGGAGGACGGCAGCCGGGTGCCGGCCGCCAGGCGGCCACTGCGGACGGCCTCCCGCAAGGCGTCCATGAGTCCGGCGCGCAGGCGCGGGCCGCGGAGTTCCAGATGGAGGTCGGACCCGAAAGTGGACCAGTCATTCGCCATGGAAATGGACCATACAGCTGCGCCATCCGCTCCGTACGGTGATCGTCATGACCACCTCGACAGCAGCGGCCGACACGGTCGCCCCCGCCCGCACGCACGCCTCCCGCCTCCCCTTCGCCGAGCGCCTCCCCGAGTTCCACCGGGCGATGCTCCGGCTGGAGGCGGCGACCGCGAAGGACATCGACCCGACCCTGTACCACCTGATCAAGTTGCGGGCCTCGCAGATCAACCGCTGCGCCTTCTGCATCGACATGCACAGCAAGGACGCGCTGGCCGAGGGCGAGAGCGTGGAGCGGATCGTGCAGCTCTCCGCGTGGGAGGAGTCCGGACACGTCTACACCGAGCGCGAACTCGCGGCGCTCGCCCTGACCGAGGCGGTCACCGTCCTCACCGACGGTTCCGTGCCCGACGAGGTGTACGCACGGGCCGCCGCGCACTTCGAGGAGGTCGAACTCGCCCGGGTGATCGCCGCGATCGTCACGATCAACGCCTGGAACCGGATCGGCGTCACCACCCGGATGGCGCCCGGCCACTACCCCCCGCACCCCGCATGACCGCCGCAGCGCTGCGGGCCCTCCACCGGGACCGGCCCGGGGACGATCCACTGGTGCTGCCCGGCCCGTGGGACGCGGCGAGCGCCCGCGCCTTCGAGGCGGCCGGGTATCCGGCGCTCGCCACGCCCAGTGCGGGGATCGCCGCCTCCCTCGGGTACGAGGACGGGGACACCCCGGCGGCGGAGATGTTCGCGGCCGTCACACGGATCGCCCGGTCCGTCTCGGTGCCCGTGACGGCGGACCTGGAGGGCGGCTACGGACTCCCGGCGACCGAACTCGTCGAGCGCGCACGGGAGTCCGGGGCCGTCGGGATCAACCTGGAGGACACCGGACCGGACCGCGCGCTCCGCGATCCGCAAGCCCACGCGGAGTGGTTGGCGGAGGTGCGGGCCGCCGCGGGGCCCGAACTCTTCCTCAATGCCCGCGTGGACGCGTACGTCCGCCGCGCACCCGACGCCCTGGAGGCCGCGATCGCCCGGGCCAGGCTCTATGCGGAGGCGGGTGCGGACTGCGTCTATCCGATCGCGGCCCCGACCGCCGACCTCCCGCCCCTGCGTGCCGCCCTCGGGGAGCTCCCGCTCAACGCCCTGGCCGCGCCGGACGGCCCCGCCCCCGCCGAACTCGGCCGCCTGGGCGCCACCAGGATCACCTTCGGCGACGGCCTCCTGCTGCGGACCCTCGACGACCTGTCCGCGCTCGCGACGCGGCTCCGGAGACCGGAGGGCCTGACGGGCCGGAGGGCCTGACGGGCGCCCCTCGGGACGGGGCCGGGACGTCCGACCGGCACCCCGGCGGGCATGCCCGTGGTCCCGCAC
>NZ_JBHYMF010000067.1:0-35310 GCF_042742855.1 Streptomyces sp. NPDC058877
GCGCAGGGCGGTGGAGCCCTTCCTCGAACAGCTCGCCGAGGGGTACCGGGAGCCCGTCAGCCCCTGAACGACGGGCACCCGTCCCCTTCCGCCGTACGCCCCGTGTCCTGGCCCGTCAGCCCTTGCTGACCGCCGCCAGGATCTCCGGCAGTCGCTTCGCCGTGCGCGGGGCCGCCAGCTTGAGGCCCACCAGGACGAGGAGCGCGCCGTAGAGCGCGCCCGCCGGGAGGAGGACCCAGAGCAGCGACTCCCGGTCGGAGAAGTGCAGGTAGAGCGTCACGGCGATGAGCGGGGAACACAGCACCGCCCCCGAGAACATCCCGCCGAAGATCGAGATCCAGGCCAGGCCGGCCTGCCCCGGAGCCACGTTCTTGTAGCCGCTGTCCTGGGGGATCGAGTACGGGAAGTTCGCCGAGGTGACCGCGCCCGTCCCGACCATGGCGCCGAGCAGCCCGAGCGCCAGGCCGAGGGCGCCGGGCAACCGTGACCAGGCCCCGAGGACCGCTGCCGTCAGCACCGTGACCAGGACCGTGTACGGGACGGTGACGGAGAGCACGGCCAGGATCCGGGCCCGGAGCTCGACGAAGGCGTCGGCCGTCGTCGAGATGGTCTGCGCCACCATCCAGAACGCCGAGGCGTCCTGGCCGAACTGGTTGTACATCAGGACGCCGAGCATGCCGGAGGCGAAGCACGCCCAGTAGACCGAGCCCACGCCCTGGTAGACGTTGAACAGCGGGACGATCAGGCCGATGGCGAGCGAGGACACCCAGGCCGCCTTCGTCTTCGGATCGCGCCAGGCGTAGCGCAGGCTGCGTTCCATGATCGCGCCGGTGCGTCCGTCGGGCAGGATCCGGCCGAGCCGGCCGCCGCCGTCCTTCTCGCCGGCTCCGGCGTCCCCGGCCGCGCCGATGGTGGAGCCGTCCGGCTCGACCATCAGCCGGACCAGGCTCCGCTGCCACCAGTACACGAGGGCCACCAGCATCGCGGCCGTGAGCAACAGCCGGGCCGCCGCCACCGCGTGGTCACCGACGCTCGCGGAGTCGACGGCGCCGAGCGCCGCGGCCGGTGGCAGCCAGCCGACGACCTTCGCCGCCGGTTCGAGCGACTCCAGACCGCCGGCCCGGCTGAGGCGTTGGGCGCCGAAGTTCACGACCTGCATGCCGACCGCGATGATCAGGCCGCTCAGGAGCGCCAGGTCCCGGCCCCTGCGCGAGGTGAGGAGCCGGACGTTGGCTGCGGCCACGGCCCGGGACAGCGCGACGCACGTCAAGGTCGTGAGCGGGACGGCGAGGACGGCGACGAGGGTGCCGGCCGCGCCGTGCGCGAGGGACAGCGCCGCACCCACCGAGAGCAGGAAGGTGAGGACGGGGCCGATGCCGACGAGGGAGGCCACGAGCAGGGCCCGGACCAGCGGCCGGGGGCGCAGCGGCAGCATCACCAGCCGTGTCGGGTCGAGGGTCTCGTCCCCGCCGGGGACGAACAGCGGCATCACCGCCCAGGACAGCGCGGTCACCCCGACGGTGAGCACCGCGACCGGGTAGGCGCCGGACTCGCCCCGCAGCAGCACGAAGACGAGGATCAGCACGGCGGAGAGGAGGGTGCCGAAGACGGACGACAGGACGTACGCGGCGGTCCGCCCGCCCGACTGCCGCAGCCCGTTCCGCAGCAGCGACAGCTTCAGTCGGACGAAGACCGAGGTGAGGGACGGTGCCGCCGGGGCGTCGGTCGTGGTGGGGGAAGCGACGGTGCTCATCGCCGGGCACCGCCCGCACCGCCCGTGGCGCGCGGGTCCGTGCCGGGGTCGACCGCTCCGTTGCCCAGCCAGTCCAGCGAATCCCCGCTCGGTGCACGGCCGTTCGCGCCCACCAGTTCCAGGAACGCCTCCTGGAGCGAGGGCGCCGAGCCCTTGACCTCGGCCAGCGGGCCCTGTGCGCGGATCCGGCCGCCCGCCATGACGGCGACCCAGTCGCAGAGCGACTCCACGAGTTCCATGACGTGGCTGGAGAAGACGACGGTCGCGCCGGAGGCGGTGTAGCGCTCCAGGACCCCGCGGATGGTCTGTGCGGAGACCGGGTCGACGCCCTCGAAGGGTTCGTCGAGGAAGAGGACCTCCGGGTTGTGGAGGAGCGCGGTGGCGAGGCCGATCTTCTTCCGCATGCCGGTCGAGTAGTCGACGACCAGTTTGTTCTGCGAGGCGGTCAGGTCCAGCACGTCGAGGAGCTGTGCCGCCCGCTTGTCGACCTCGGCGCCGGGAAGGCCCCGCAGTCGACCGGTGTAGGACAGGAGTTCGCGCCCCGAGAGGCGCTCGAAGAGCCGCAGCCCCTCCGGCAGGTTGCCGATGCGGGCCTTGACCCGGGCGACCGATTCCGGATCGGCCCACACGTCGTGGCCGGCGACGAGGATGCGGCCGTGGTCGGGGCGCAGCAGGCCGGTGATCATGGACAGGGTGGTGGTCTTGCCCGCCCCGTTGGGCCCCACGAGCCCGATGAACCGTCCGGCGGGCAGGACGAGGTCGATCCCGTTCACCGCGATCTGCTGGCCGAAGCGTTTCCACAGTCCCTCGACCCGCACCGCGGGGGCGCGGTTCTCCCCCGGCGTAGCCCCCGCTGTGTCGAATGTTCCGTTGAATGCCTGGTCAGGCATGTTTTGTCAACCTTTCGGTTGTCCCCGTAAAGCGTTACGGGGACACCCTAAAGGCGGGGCCTTCGGCCTCCTGGGTCACTGGGCCCGGCTCCTCGCCTCCGCGGCTTCCCGACCGCAGGCGTACGCGAGGGCGCTGATCAGTTCGTCGGCGTCAGGCAGCCAGCGGTTCGCCGGGGTGGGGCGGCGCGCCCACTGCACCGCACCGAAGCCGCCGATCCGGGTGGGCGGGGCGGCCACGTAGTACCCCTCGCCGCGCGTGGCCAGGTCGATGGAGGCCGGGGCCCAGCCCAACTTGCGCACCAGGTCGGGCACCTTGGTGGCGGCTCCGGGCAGGACGAAGAAGTACATCCGGCGGTCCGGGGTGCAGGTCACGGGGCCGAGCGTCAGCTCCATCCGCTCCATGCGGGCGAGTGCCAGGAAGCCGGCCGTCTCCGGCACCTCGATCGCGTCGAAGGTGCGGCCGGTCGGCAGCAGGATCGATGCCTTCGGAGTCTTCGACCACATCCGGCGGGCGCCGACGCCACTGCCGGTCGCCTGGGTCGACCAGTCGGGCCGGACGGCGTGGGCGCCGGGCGTGGCGCACGCCTCGGCTCCGCACGAGCAGCGTTCCTTGCCTTCGATGACTTCCAGCCAGGTCCCGGGAAACACGTCCCAGTGCCGCTCTTCCGCGTACCGCACGGCGCTGTCCAGCAGCTGCTCGCCCCGCTGCTTGGGGATCTGTGCGGCGTCCGTGACTCCCATGGTCTCTTCCACGAAGAGCACAACTTCACCCGCCACCTGGGGTTACGGGCGGGGCGGAGGGTGTGTTGACGCATCGATCCTGCACGTGGGGCGCATGGGTGCACTGGTGGGGGCGCGCGAAGGGCCGGGAAGCGGGGGTGGGTACGGACCCGTGGGGCGCGGTGGCGGTGTCGCGGCTGACGTGTCCGGTTTCGCGTGTTCACATCTGCATTGAGTGCATATTCACCGGGCAATGATCCCTTCTCTGTTGATCACCGCACGGCCTCAGGGGGTAATCCATGGCAGCCAGGCCACTCGTTCCGCGTCAGCTCAACGAACGGCTCCAGGCGCTCATCCAGGAAGCCGGCTGTTCCAACGCCGGTCTCGCCCGCAGGGTCAACCTGGTCGGCGCGGAGCGCGGCCTCGACCTCCGGTACGACAAGACGTCGGTGGCGCGCTGGTTGCGCGGCCAGCAGCCGCGCGGCCGGGCGCCCGGGATCATCGCGGAGGCGCTGGGCCGCAAGCTGGGGCGAACGATCACGGTCGACGAGGTCGGCATGGCCAACGGCCGGAACCTCGCCGCCGGAGTGGGGCTGCAGTTCGCGCCGACCGTCCCCGCGGCGATCGAGCAGGCATGCGAGCTGTGGCGCAGCGACGTGGGGCACCGGGACTTCCTGAGCGGTGCGGCGGTCGCGGCCTCCGCGCTCGTCGAACCCAGCAGGGACTGGTTGATCACCGGGCCGGACGCGCACGTGGCCCGGACGAGCGGTGCCCGCGTCGGGATCTCGGACGTGACGGCGGTGCGGGAGTTGACCACCGCGCTCGTCGACCTCGACCGGCGCTTCGGCAGCGGGCACGTGCGGCCGGTGGTGGTGCACTACCTCGACAGCGTGGTGTCGGTGATGCTGACCGGCTCCTACCGCGAGGAGGTCGGCCGACGGCTCTTCGCCGCGGTGGCCCGACTGACCGAACTCGCCGGATACATGGCGGTGGACACCGGCGAACCGGGGCTCGCCCAGCGGTACTACATCCAGGCCCTGCGGCTCGCCCAGGCGGCCGGGGACCGGGGGTACGGCGGCTACGTCCTCGCCGCTTCGATGAGTCACCTCGCCGCGCAGCTCGGAAACCCCCGGGAAATCGCGCAGTTGGCGCGGGCGGCCCAGGAGGGCGCGCGCGGGAAGGTGCCGCCGCGCGCGGAGGCGATGTTCTTCGCGGCGGAAGCGCGCGGACACGCCCTGATGGGCGACGCCGGGGCCTTCGAGTCGGCGGCGGGCCGTGCCGAGCGCGCCCTGGAGCGGGCCGATCCCGAAGCGGACGAGGACCCGGAGTGGATCGTCCACTTCGACGCGGCCTACCTCGCGGACGAAATGGCCCACTGCCACCGGGACCTGGGGCGGGCGGAGGCGGCGGTGCGGGCGGCCGAGGGGGCGGTCGCCGGACATCCGGAGCCGCGGGTGCGGCGGCGCGCGATCGGCCTCGCCCTGCTCGCCTCGGCACGGGTCCAGCAGCGGGAGGTGGAGCAGGCCTGCCGGACGGGCGTGCAGGCGCTCGAACTCCTCGGCACGCTCCGCTCGTCGCGGGGCGCGGGATACCTGGACGACCTGCGGGAGCGCCTGCAGCCCTATGCGGAGGAGGCGGTGGTGCGGGAGTTCGGCGCGCGGATGGAGCTCCACGCCGCTTAGCAGGGCCGTCCCGCCGTTCCCCGCGGGCGCACGACGACGGCCGCGGCACCTCGCCGCGTTGCCGGAACCACCCGCGTGCGCCCGGTACGGGGACGCCCCTCCGCCCCGTGGCGCGCCGAGCCGACGCCGCGCGCCGATCAGCCGCGGATCACGGGACGGCCCTCGGGCCCTGCTTTCGCGCACCGGTTGTGTAACCGGTCTCACACGTGTGTGCGGAGCCCCGTACGCACCCGGTAGCGTGACCGACGATTCCATAGGTCCATCAGTAGGAGCTCCCGGTGACGCAGAACGGACAGGGTCCGGAGTCGCAGTACCCGCCGGTGCCCCCCGCACAGGGGGGAGCGCAGCCGTGGGGCGGCGCCTGGGGCCCCGCCGGTGGCCAGCCGGGCGGGCAGCCGCTGCCGCCCGCGCAGCCGCTGCCCCCGGAGGCGCCCCCGGGGGCCGCCGACGCGCAGTCGACCCAGTACCTTCCGCCGGTGCCGCCGCAGCAGGTGCCGCAGCCGGGGTACGGCTATCCGGGGCCCGCCGCCCCGGCCGCTGATGCCCAGTCGACCCAGTACCTTCCGCCGGTGCCGCCGCAGCAGGTGCCGCAGCCGGGGTACGGCTATCCGGGGCCCGCCGCCCCGGCCGCCGCCGACCTGCAGGCCACCCAGCACATCGCCCCCGTGCCGCCGCAGCAGGGCGGGGGCCCCGGCGGCCAGTTCCCGGGCCCGTACGCGCCCCAGGGGCCGGCCGGGGCCTCGGACGCGACCCAGTACATCGCCCCCGTGCCGACGCAGGCACCGGGCGAGCGGCAGCCGCCCGCCGAGTTCGACAACCTCTTCCGTACGGAGGCGCCGCGTCCGCCCCAGCAACCGTACGCGCCGCAGGGCTACCAGCAGCCGGGACCCGCCCCGTACCAGCAGCCCCAGCACCACCAGCCGCAGCAGGGGGCGCCGGCCGGGCCGCAGGGTCCGGGCGGGCAGTACGCCTATCAGGACGCCTACTACGACGATGACGAGCCCGCGCCGCGCCGCAAGTCTCCGCTCGCGCTGATCGCCGTCGTCGTCGCCGGCTGCGCGGTCGTCGGCCTCGGCGCCGGGGCGTTGCTCAGCGGTGGGGGCGACAAGAAGGACCCCCAGGCCGGCGGGCAGAACGTGGCGGCGAGCTCCGCCGCGCCCTCCGCGAGCGCGGAGCCCACGGAGAAGCAGGCCGATCCGGCGGAGCCGCAGGCCCAGGAGCTCAGCAAGCTCCTCGCGACCAGCAGCAACAGCCGTGACGCGGTGATCAGCTCGGTCGAGTCCATCAAGCAGTGCAAGAACCTCGACCAGGCCGCGAGCGACCTGCGGGGCGCCGCCGATCAGCGCCGCGGTTTGGTCACCGAGCTGGAGTCGCTCTCGATCGACAAGGTCCCGGACGGCACGGCGTTGGCGTCGGCCCTCACCAAGGCCTGGCGGGCGTCGGCCGCCGCCGACGACCAGTACGCGGCCTGGGCCGACCAGGTCGCGAAGAACAAGAAGGCCCTGTGCAAGGGCGGCAAGGCCCGTTCGACGGACCAGCGGGCCGCGGCCGACGCGAAGAGCGGCGAGGCCACCACGGCCAAGCGAGAGGCGGCCGGGTTGTGGAACCCGACCGCCGCGAAGTACGGACTGGAGAAGCGCTCCTACTCCCAGCTGTAGCCGGGCCGCAGCCGGTCAGGGGGCGCTCAGGACGGTCTCGCCGACGTCGACGAAGCCGGGCCGCTGTGCCACCAGCCGCCCCTGGCGCACCACCTGGAAGGTCACCTCGTGGTTGACGATCCGGGGGAAGCCGGGGGCGCCCAGCAGGTCCTCGAACCGCCAGCGCAGGGCGGGGGTGAGGCCACCGGTGTCGATGCGCTCCCCCCGGGTGAGGGCGTGGGTGATCCGCTCGGCCGTGATGGTGTCCTGGTCGATGCTCTCGATGACCTCCTTCAGGACCGTGTAGGCGATCCAGGTGGTCTGCACGCCGGGGTCGGCCGGGTCGACCCGGTTGTCGGCGAAGGCGTGTGCCCGGATGACCTTGCGCATCGGGTCCCAGCTCTTGTCGGAGGCCTCCGGGTACCAGCCGGTGACGAACGCGCCCTCGAAGGGGCTGTGTGCACCGCCGGTGCGGTCGATGACGGGCTGGCCGACGCTGCCGAGCACCGAGGAGATCCGGACGGGGTCCCGGTCCTGCTTCTCCTCCGCCGGCTTCGGGAGGCGCCGGAAGGAGTCGAAGAAGGTCTGGGTGCGCTCGCCGAGGACCGCGGTCACGCAGCCCTTCTCGTCGCCGGCCCGGTCGCGGGCCCGGTCGGCCTGCTGGGTGTACTCGGCGGCGTCCTCGACGGCGGGGATGTCCACGGCGCGCCGGTGGCTCGCCTTGCGCAGGCCGGAGTTGAGGAGCTCGGGCAGCTTGTCGCCGGCGAGGGTGTCGGGCCGGACCAGGGAGACCTTGTCGCAGGAGTCGGCGAGCTGCATGCCGTGTCCGGCCACGAGGGAGGCCACCCCGCCGTTCACGGGGTACGACAGCGGGTTGTTGAATTCCTCCTCCGCGATGCCGTAGCCGCCGATGTACGGGATGCCGGCTGCTTCCAGCGGGGCCATGAAGGCGCGGCCGTTCTGGCTGTACGAGCCGACGACGGCCACCGCCTTCTCCTGGACGGCCCGGCGGGCGCAGGCGGCGGCGCCGGTGGCGGTGTTCTGCTCGTTGCACGTGAGGACGCGCAGTTCGTGTCCGTCGATGCCGCCCTGGGAGTTCACCCATCGGGCGTAGGTCTGTGCCATGGCGGGCATGCCGGGCATGTTGGTGGCTCGGGTCTGGTCAGGAGCCCAGGTCATTACGGTGACGGGCTCCCTGGAGCCCCCCGTGGCTCCAGGGAGGACGCCGCATCCGGTGAGCAGCGATGCGCCGGTCGCTGCAGTCGTGACGTATGCGAGGAGTGAGGTCATTCGCCTACCGGTCATGGGCATGCACATTTCCGCCCCAGGGGTAACGCGGCAGTGAGCATGGTTCAACGATGGGTGACGTGAAGGTGAATTGCGGGCGCGGGGCGCTATGAGGAGGGGGTGAGTCCGCTTGTCGTACGGGAAACGTACGATCGAAACGTGCCCAGTACCACCACCCACCAAGCCACCGATCCGGCCTCCGCTTCCACCTCGGCTTCGGCCAGCCCTTCCCGTCGCGGCCGTCGCTCCTCCACCATGGGCGGCATGCCGCTCAACGACATGCCGTGGTGGCGCTGGCGCATCAACGTGCGTTCGGCGCTGCACATGCTCTCCGACCCCGGGTTCCACGAGACGACCTGGCTGGCCGGCCGGGAGGGGTACGGCGACGTCACCGACGCCGTCTACCGCCTGGTCGAGGACACCTGGCTCGACAACTGGTCCGCCGAGAAGTACGTGGGCTCGATCTTCCGGGACTCCGGCGAGGCCGCCCTCGTCGACCTCGCCGTCCTGCGCGTGCTGAGGATCCTGCACCAGGTGGGTCCGGACGCCCCCGTCACCGCCTACCTGGAGCACCCGGGCTGGCCGGAGGCCGTGCGCGCCGCCCGCGAGGCCCACGTCCGCCTCGCCCGGGCCGACGGAGAGGACCCCGATGCGCCCCCGTGCTCCCTCGACGTGCTCCGCGTCATGACCCGGTCCTGAGGCGTTCCGCCTGCCGGACGGTGCGTTCCGGGTCCGTCCCGGGTGTGGCAGGCTGACGGGATGACCGACCAGTACGTCCTCACCCTCTCGTGCCCCGACAAGCAGGGCATCGTGCACGCCGTGTCGAGCTACCTCTTCATCACGGGCTGCAACATCGAGGACAGCCAGCAGTTCGGAGACCGCGACACGGGTCTCTTCTTCATGCGGGTCCACTTCTCGGCCGAGACGCCGGTGACCGTGGACAAGCTGCGGGCGAGCTTCGCCGCCGTCGGCGACTCCTTCTCGATGGACTGGCAGATCAACCGGGCCGACGAGCGCATGCGGGTCGTGCTGATGGTGTCGAAGTTCGGCCACTGCCTGAACGACCTGCTGTTCCGGTCGCGGATCGGGGCGCTACCGGTGGAGATCGTCGCGGTCGTCTCCAACCACCGGGACTTCGAGGAGTTGGTGGGGTCCTACGGCGTTCCGTTCCGCCACATTCCGGTCACGAAGGACACGAAGGCGGAGGCGGAGGCGGAGCTGCTCGCGCTCGTCGACGAGGAGGACGTCGAACTCGTCGTCCTCGCCCGCTACATGCAGGTCCTCTCCGACGACCTGTGCAAGCAGCTCTCCGGGCGGATCATCAACATCCACCACTCCTTCCTCCCCAGCTTCAAGGGCGCCAAGCCGTACCACCAGGCACACGCCCGGGGCGTGAAGCTGATCGGCGCGACCGCCCACTACGTGACGGCCGACCTCGACGAGGGCCCGATCATCGAGCAGGAGGTCGAGCGGGTGGGACACGAGGTGACGCCGGAACAGCTGGTGGCGGTCGGGCGCGACGTGGAGTGTCAGGCGCTCGCCCGGGCGGTCAAGTGGCACGCGGAACGCCGCATCCTCCTGAACGGCCACCGCACGGTCGTCTTCGCGTAGCCGCCGGGACCGCGTGGCCCGCGTGGCCCGCGGTCCCGCCGGCCCTACAGACGGCTCAGGGAGGCCGCAGCCCCGAGCACGTCCCGGATCGCTTCCCGGTCGCCGTCCTGGCCCGCGGCGGCCTCCTGCGGCGAGATGTGGCCGGCCACCAGCTGACAGAACTCCACCCCGTCCATCGCCACCTGGGCGACGGCGTGATCGGCGGAGCCGACCGCCGCGGGGGAGTCGAGCGCGATGTACCAGTGTCCGCCGCCCGCTCCCTCGATCTCCAGGTGCAGCGAACGGCCCGGGCGCCCGGCCGCGACGAGGTGCCGGGCCGGCGATGCGCGTCCGGTGCGGCGGCGGTTCGCGAGGGCCACCGGCAGCAGGCGGGCCGCCAGGTCGATCATCCCGTGGAGGTGCGGCCCGCTCGGCGGGTCGTACGGGTAGGCCACCGCGTGCGCGATGTCGTCCGCGTGCCGCCAGCATTCGAAGGCCCGTTCCAGGAGCGAGTCCCGGAGCGGGAGGGCGAAGCCCTTGTACGGCACGGTCAGGTCCCCCACCCCTCGGCCCGCGAACGAGACCGTGCGGATCAGGGTGTGCGACTGGTTCCGCCACGGACCCCGGAGGGCGCGGTTGGGAGGGTGGCCCAGCTTCGCCCAGAACGCTTCGGTCCGCTCCGTCGGAGACAGCTCCGGCACCCCCTTGCCCAACGGGTCCTCCAGGCCCAGGGCCGCCGACACCATGCCGTCCACCGCCATCAGGTGCCCGATGACCGCGGCCACGGTGGCCTTCCGCCGCACCGGGCGGTCCTCCTCGTACCACTTGAGCCGTACCGGTGCGTGCCACTCGGCCTCGCCGATGTCCCGGAGCAGCGCGTCGAGCCGGGCGGTCTCCGCGTCGTACGGCGTGACCCAGTCGGGCACGGGTATGCGGGCCGGGCGGCGCCCCAGGCAGTTCTCCAGGACCCGGAAGCGGAGCAGCGGGTCGAGGTCCAGGTCGCGGTCCTCGTGGAGGAGGGCGACGGCGTCACGGAGCCGGAGGGCCTCGTCGGCGCACGGCGCGCACACGGTGAGGTGGTCCTCGACGGCCCTGCTCTCGCCCCCGGAACACGCGGAAAGTGCCCAGGCCCCGAGGAGGGACTTGAGCACGTTGTGGGTGAGGACCGGTACCTCCGGTTCCTCCTCGACCGGTTCCTCCTCGACCGGGTCCTCCGGCGCGGCCTCCGGCGCGGCCTCCGGCGCGGCCTCCGGTACGGCCTCCGGTACGGCCTCCGGTACGGCCTCCGGTTCCGGTGGCGCCTCCGCCGCGGGTTCCGGCTCGACCGGTGGTCGTGCCGTCAGGTCCGCGTGGTCGTCGGCGGCCCGCCGCGGCCCCGGTATCCAGGGGGCGCGTGCGACGTCTTCCCCGTCGCCGTCCGCCGCGGTCACGACGTCCTTCCGTAGCCGGGCGGTGCGGTCCCTTCGCATGCCCGGGTGTGCGCGGAGGAGAGCAGTTGGAGGCCGAGCCGGAGGCGTCGACGGGCCTCGTCCTCGGTGACGCCGAGGTCGGCTGCGGTCTGCCGGTAGTCCCGCCGCTGGAAGTAGGCCAGTTCGAGCGCGGCCCGCAGCGGCGCGGGCATGGAGGTGACGATGTAGTCGGCGCGGGCGGCGACGGCGGCTCGGTGGACCTTCTGCTCCAGCTCCTCGGCGGAACCGATGCCCGTCTCCGCGTACGCGCTGACCTCGGCCTGGCGGAGTCGGTGCACCGCCTGCCGCTGCGTCAGCCCGGCGACCCAGGCGCGCATGCTGCCCTGCTTCGGGTCGTAGGCGTCGGGGTTCTCCCAGACGTAGCCGAAGACCTCGCGGGTGACCTGGTCGGCGGCCGTGTCGTCGGCCAGGACCCGGTGGGCGAGGGTGTGCACCAGGGCGGCGAACCGGTCGTAGAACTCGCCGAGGGCGGCGGCCTCCCCGCGTGCCAGCCGCTGCTGCATCTTGCGGTCCCAGCGCGGTGGTGTGTCCATCGCCATGTGGCCCTCCGCCCCTCCTGGATCCCGACCTTCTGCTTCCCGGTTCTCCTCCAAAGTAGTGCGCCCGTGCGCCAACGCACTCCCGTTTGCTGCAAGTGCGCCCTTGACTCAGATGCTGATGGTAAGGAAAGCGTCATCCGTCGTGGCGGGGGTTTCGGCGTGCACCGGTGGGGCAGGCGCCGTCCGTGACGACGATCGAGGTCGACGAGGACGAATACGGCCCCTGGACGGTTCTCCGCGTCCAGGGGGAGCTGGACCTGGTCACCTCCCCCGGGATACGCCGCCGCGTCCACGACGCCGTCGCGGGCGGCCGGCACGACCTGGTGATCGACCTGTCGGCGGTGCGGTTCTGCGATTCCAGCGGCGTCGGCGTGCTGATCGCGGCCCGCCGGCTGCTCCGCTCCTGCGGCGGCCGGCTCCGCCTGATCCTGCCCGAGGACGCCGAGGCCGGGGACGGCCACGTCGGACGGGTGCTCTCCGCGCTCGGCGTCCGCCGCCTCTTCGAGGTCTACGAGGACGTGTCGGGGGCGCTCACGGAGTCGGACCGAAGCGTTCCCTGAGCTTGTACTTGAGGACCTTGCGCAAGGTCTCGTTGCGGGGGAGCGCGTCCACCACCTCCAGCTGTTCCGGCAGCTTGTGGACGGAGAGCCCGGCCTCCCGCAGGAACTCCGTGATCTGCGGCAGGGTCAGCGGGGCCGCGCCCGGGGGCTGCTCGACGACGGCGCAGACGCGTTCGCCGCGCTCGGCGTCCGGAAGGCCTATGACGGCCGTGTCGCCCACGTCCGGGTGCCGGTGGAGGAGGTCCTCGACCTCCTTGGCCGAGATGTTCTCGCCCTTTCGAATGATGATGTCCTTGGTCCGGCCCGTGAGGACCAGGTGGCCGCTGGGGGTGAGGCGGCCGAGGTCACCGGTGACGAGGAAGCCGTCCTCGTCGAAGGCGGTGGCCGTCTGCGCCGGGTCGAGGTAGCCCTGGCAGACGGCTTCGCCGCGCAGTCGGACCCCGCCGTCCCCGGCGATCCGGATCTCCATGCCCGCGGGCGGGCGGCCCTCGGTGCCGGCGAGGTTCTCGACGGTGTCGTCCGGGGAGCCCATGGTGATCATGGGCACCTCGGTCATGCCGTACCCGTGGGTGAGCTGGCAGCCCAACTCCCTGCGCACCGCGTGGTAGATCTCGGGCGGCTTCGGCGCGCCCCCGCCGGCGAGCAGCCGGAGGGTGGGGATGACGGGCTTCCCGGGCCGCTTGCGCTGTTCGGCGAGGAACATCGCGTAGAAGGCGGTGGAGCCGCCGGCGATCGTGACGCCGTGCCGGTTGTACTCGTCGAGGGCCTCCGGCAGGGAGAACTGCTCGAACATCACCGCGGGGAACCCGTACAGCAGGAGCATCACCGTGTAGTCGGGCCCGGCGATGTGCGCGTACGGGAAGGCCATCGAGCCGACGTCCTCGGCGGTCAGGCGCAGGGCGTGGGCCAGGCAGGAGCCGCCCGCGAGGAGCGAGCGGTCGGTGTGCAGGACCCCCTTGGGGTCGGAGGTGGTGCCCGAGGTCCAGTAGATCCAGCGGACGTCCGTGCCGGAGGCGGGCGGGGGCGGCAGGACCGACGGGTCGCCGTCCGGGAGGTCCTCGGGGGAGTACGCCTCGAAGATCCCGGGCGCGCCGAGCCGCCGGGCCATTTCGGTGTGGTCGAATCCGCGCCATTCTCCGGGGACGGCGAAGTGCGCGGCCCGGGACTCGCGCAGCGCGAAGCCGACCTCCTTGTCCCGGTAGAAGGGGATCACCGGGGTCTGCACGGCGCCGATGCGGGCGAGTGCGAAGGAGAGCACGGCGGTCTCGATGCGGGTGGGCAGTTGCCAGGCGACGACCGTGCCGGGACGCACCCCCCTTTCGTGGAGGCCCGCGGCGCAGCGCTCGGCGCGCTCGCGCAGTCCGCCGAAGGTGAGGACCCGGTCGCCCTGGAGGAGGACGGGCCGGTCGGGGGTGAGGGCGGCGCGGCGCTCGACGAGTTCCCAGAGCGTGCGGGACTCGCCGAGGGCGTGCGCGGTCTGGTCCAGAGCCGTGTCCATGGCCGTACTCCTCTTGGCTGACGTTCCGTCAGATCGTGCGGTGAGCGTAGGCGGCCGACGCTTGTCGGTCCAGGGGTGCGGGGCTAGCCTGATCCCGTTGTATCTGACGGGCCATCAGAAAAGGCCATCGAGTCCGGGAGAAGGCTCCATGACGGAACTGCCCCGCATCATCAGCGTCGACGACCACGTGATCGAGCCGGCCCACCTCTTCGAGACCTGGCTCCCGAAGAAGTACCGCGACCGCGGGCCCCGGCCCCTCACGGCCGGCATCGGCGAGCTCGCCTACGTCGCCGGCAAGTACCGGATCACCATGGACCCCGAAGGTCCGCCCACCGACTGGTGGATCTACGAGGACCTGATGTTCCCGTACAAGCGCAACATCGCCGCCGTCGGCTTCGACCGCGACGACATGACCCTGGAGGGCATCACCCGCGAAGAGATGCGCCGCGGCTGCTGGGACCCGGCGGCCCGCCTCCAGGACATGGACCTCAACCACGTCGAGGCGTCCCTCTGCTTCCCGACCTTCCCCCGTTTCTGCGGCCAGACCTTCGCCGAGGCCCACGACAAGGAGGTCGCCCTCGCCTGCGTCCGCGCCTACAACGACTGGATGGTCGAGGAATGGTGCGGCGACAGCGGCGGCCGACTCATCCCGCTCTGCATCATCCCGCTCTGGGACGTGGACCTCGCCGTCGCCGAGGTCCGGCGCAACGCCGCCCGCGGGGTCAAGGCCGTCACCTTCTCCGAGATCCCCACCCACCTCGGCCTGCCGTCGATCCACTCCGGCCACTGGGACCCGTTCTTCGCCGTCTGCCAGGAGACCGGCACGGTGGTCAACATGCACATCGGGTCGAGCTCCCAGATGCCCGCCGCCTCACCGGACGCCCCGCCCGCCGTCCAGGCCTCGCTGAGCTTCAACAACGCCATGGCCTCGATGATGGACTTCCTCTTCTCCGGGGTGCTGGTGAAGTTCCCGCGGCTCAAGCTCGCCTACAGCGAGGGCCAGATGGGCTGGATCCCGTACGCCCTCGAACGCGCCGACGACGTGTGGGAGGAACACCGCGCCTGGGGCGGGGTGCGCGACCTCGTTCCCGAGCCCCCCTCCACGTACTACTACCGGCAGATCTTCTGCTGCTTCTTCCGCGACAAGCACGGCATCGCGTCCCTCGACGTCGTCGGCCGCGACAACGCCACCTTCGAGACCGACTACCCCCACGTGGACTCGACCTTCCCGCACACCAAACAGGTCGCCCTCGACCACGTCCGGGGCCTCGACGACGAGACCGTCTACAAGCTCATGCGGGGCAACGCCATCCGCATGCTCGACCTCGACCTCGACCGGGGAACCGCCTGATGGACCTCTCCCTGACCGACGAGGAGGAGGAGTTCCGCTCCCGACTGCGCGCATGGCTCGCCGCCACCCTGCCCGACCTCCCCGAACGGCCCGATCCGCTCGACTGGCCGGCCCGCCGGGCCTACGACTGCGGATGGCAACGCCGCCTGCACGACGCCGGATACGCCGACACCCACTGGGACGCCTCCCCGACCCAACGACTTGTCTTCCTGGAGGAGACCGAACTCGCCGGAGCGCCCTACGTCGGGGCCAACTTCGTCGGCCTCCTCCACGCCGGCCCGACGATCGCCGCCGAGGGCACCCCCGCCCAGCGCGCGCGGTGGCTGCCGCCGATCCTGCGCGGCGACGAGGTCTGGTGCCAGGGGTTCAGCGAGCCCGACGCCGGCTCGGACCTCGCCTCCCTCCGCACCAGGGCCGTCCGGGACGGGGACGCGTACGTCGTCAGCGGACAGAAGATCTGGACCTCGCACGCCGAGGTCGCGGACTGGTGCGAACTGCTCGTGCGGACGGACCCCGACGCGCCCAAGCACCGCGGCATCACCTGGCTCGCCCTCCCCATGGACGCACCCGGCGTCACCGTACGGCCGCTGCGGACCCTCGCCGGCTCGACCGAGTTCGCCGAACTCTTCCTCGACGAGGTCCGGGTGCCGGTCGAGAACCGTGTCGGCGAGGAGAACGACGGCTGGCGGGTCACCCTGGTGACCCTCTCCTTCGAGCGCGGCACCGCCTTCGTCGGAGAGGTCGTCGCCTGTCGTCGCCTCCTCGGTGAACTCGCCCGCACCGCCCGCGGGAACGGCACCTGGGACGACCCCGTGCTGCGCCGCAGGCTCGGTCGCCTCTCCGCCGAGTTCCGGGCCCTGTGGAGACTCGTCCAGGCCAACGTCAGCGAGGCCCAGGCGACCGGTGGGGTCCCCGGTGCGGGCGGCTCCGTCTTCAAACTGCACTACTCGCACGCCCGTCAGGAGCTGTACGACACGGCAGCCGCCGTCCTCGGGCCCGACGCGCTCGACCTCGGCCACGACTGGACCCTCGACCGGCTCTCCTCGCTCTCGTACACGATCGCCGCGGGCACCTCCCAGATCCAGCGCAACATCGTCGCCGAGCGCATCCTCGGCCTGCCGAAGGGGTGGTGAACCACCGTGGACTTCCGACTCACCGAGGACCAGAGGGCGTTGCGCCGCGGTGTGCGGGAACTCCTCGCCCGGCTCTTCGACCGGGAGGCGCTGCGAGCCGCCGTGGACTCCCCGGACCTCGACCGGAAACGGTGGCGCGAGCTCGGCGCGGCCGGCTTCTTCGCGCTCCGGCTCCCGGAGTCGGAGGGGGGCGTGGGGCTCGGCCTGCCGGAGGCGGTGCTCGTCTTCGAGGAGGTCGGGAGGGTGCTGCTGCCCGGGCCGCTGGTGGCCACGCACGCGGCGGCCGGTTCCGTGCCGGGGGCGGCGGAGGGCGCCGTCGTGGTCACCAGGGCGTCGGAGGGGCTGGTGCCCTGGCTGGACGCGGCCGATGTGGTGCGGGGTGACGTCACGGGGGCCGCACCGGTGCGCTCGGTGGATCCGCTGACCCCCCTGCACCGGGTGCCCGGCGCAGGGGGCGGTGGGGGCGCGGGAAGTCCGGGAGCGGTGGAAGTGCTGCTCACCGCTGCGGAACAGGTCGGGAGCGCCGGGGCCACCACCGGGGCCGCCGTCTCCCATGCGCGGCAGCGAGAGCAGTTCGGGCAGGCCATCGGGGGCTTCCAAGCGGTGAAGCACCTGTGCGCCGGGATGCTCGTGCGGACCGAACTGGCGCGCGCCGCCGTCTACGCGGCGGCCGTCACCGGCGATCCGGTCGAGATCGCCGGTGCGAAGCTCCTCGCCGACCGGGCGGCGGTCGAGAACGCCCGGGACTGCCTCCAGGTGCACGGCGGCATGGGTTTCACCTGGGAGGCCGACGTCCATCTGCACCTGAAGCGGGCCTGGGTGCGGGCCGAACTGTGGATGCCCGCCGCGCGGGCCGAGGAGGAGGTGGCCGCCGGACTGTAGCGCTGTGCTCACCAGTGCTCACGGAGCGTCGATATCGGGTTGTGTCCTTCGACGCGGCCGTCACGGCCCGGAGTCGGCCTCCGGCTCCGGTACTCTCCGTGAGGTGCGAGTGCGTGTCGGCCCGGAGCGTCCCGGTGTCGCCCCTGGGGCGGCGCCGCGGCCGGGAATGCCCGCCGCTCGCACCCGACGTTCGACCACCCGCCGCGTGCGTCGCACAGTATGGACCATGCGTACTCCTTCGCGCTGGAATATGCCCGAAGCGCTTGTTGCGGTGACTGTACGTCAACCATGCTGTCCCACAAGGGAATCACGTTCCGTGAAGGTGTGTCCGCCGGTTCGGATGGTGTGAGCGGTGCAGGTACTTCAGGTTCAGTTGGAGGTCGGGCCGGACCCGGCAGAGGTGGGACGAGCCCGGAGGTGGGCCCGGTCGCGGCTTGCCGGATCGGGCATAGGGGACGACGAGTCGCTCATCGAGACGTTGGTGCTGCTCATCTCCGAGCTCGTGACCAACGCCGTGGTGCACACGGGCTGCCCGGCCGTGCTGCGGATGTTGTTCGCCGCGGAGGGCGGGGTGCGGGTCGAGGTCGCCGACGCGAGCGACCGTCCGCCGCAACCGCGCCACGCGGCGGGCAGCGACACCAACGGGCGGGGCCTGGAGTTGGTGGACGGGCTCGCGGACCGCTGGGGTTGGCAGGTGGAGGGCGTCGGCAAGAGCATCTGGTGTGAGGTGGACCGGGTGGTGCCCGAGTCCCCCGTGCGCTCCTTGTCGCCCGGACGGGTGCACTGTTGACGGTTCGTTCCGTTTTGCCCACCCTGGGGTGAGCGATTCGTGGCGAGCGAGGGGAGCCGAGGGCCGTGGGTCCTCGGCGTGTGCGGGTCGCTGTCGGGTGGCGGCGGGCCGTGCCGTGCTCGGGGTGCGTGCGAGCGCGCCGCCGCCCGCGGGTCCTAGAGGACGGCGACCGGGGCCACCGGTGTGCCCGTTCCGCCGACGAAGGGCTCGGGCATCGCGGAGAGCAGGAAGGCGTAGCGCCCTTCCTGTGCACAGGCCCTGGACAGGGACTCCAGGTTCCAGTTCTGCCCCTGGAGCATGCCCATCTCGACCAGGTCGAGGGCGTGCACGGGCAGCCAGAGGTCGTCGATCTCCGGCGGGAAGATTTCGAAGGTGAGCGTGTCGTTGGCGACGGCCGCCACGTCCCGGGCGTGGAACCAGGCGGGCGTCCGCACGGACAGGCCGGGTGACGGAAAGGCGTATCCGTGGCGGTCCCCGGCCAGGTACAGCTGGATCTGGCCGGTCCGCACCAGGACGACGTCACCGGACCGTACCGTCACCCGGCCGAACTCGGCAGCCTCGTCGAGGTCTTCGGGGGTGACCGCATGGTCGCCGGGCAGTCGGTCGACGCCCTTGGCGGCGGCCACGTCGAGCAGCACCCCGCGCGAGACCAGGTGGCGGGCCGTGTGGATGCCGCTGAACTCGGACCGGCCGTGCGGGGTGATGGTGGTGGCGGGGCGACCGTTGTAGATGCGGCCCGAATGGGAGGCGTGGGTCAGCGCGTCCCAGTGGGTGCCGGCCTGGAGGCCGAGGGTCACGACGTCGTCGCTGGTGGCGACCGTGCCGGGGCCGAAGAGTTCCTGGTTGACCTGGACCATGACGTGGAGCGGGTTGACCCGGCCGGGGATCACGCCGGTCTGCACCCCGTCCTGCTTCAGGTCGACGGCGAGCGGGATGCGGCGCCCGCTGCGGACGGTGGCGACGGCCTCCCGCACGACCTCGTCGGTGATCAGGTTGAGGGTGCCGATCTCGTCGTCCTGACCCCAGCGACCCCAGTTGTTGAGGTGCTCGGCGATCTCGTGGAAGGCGGCGGGGAGGGACATCGGGGCCTCCGGGGTCTTGTTTTCCGGTATCTGACGGACCGTAGAATCCTGACGACGAACGAATCTAACGGTCCGTCAGAAAATGCGGGAAGGGGTCGGCGTGGGGAACTTCTTGGCTGGGAAGGTCATCGCCGTGACGGGGGCGGGGCGCGGCATCGGCCGTGCGGTCGCCCTCGCGTGCGCGGCGGAGGGGGCGAAGGTCGTCGTCAACGACTACGGGGTGTCGATCGAGGGGGGCGAGCCGACCTCCGAAGTCGCGGCATCGGTGGTCAAGGAGATCGAGGCGGCCGGTGGCACGGCCCTCGCCGTCGCCGACGACATCTCCACCATGGCGGGCGGGGCACGGGTGGTCGAGGCCGCCCTCACCGGGTACGGACGGATCGACGGGGTCGTCTGCGTCGCCGGCATCCTGCGCGAACGGATGCTCTTCAACATGTCCGAGGAGGAGTGGGACCCGGTCGTCGCCACCCACCTGAAGGGCACCTTCACCGTCTTCCGCGCGGCCTCCGCCGTCATGCGCAAGCAGGGCACCGGGACGCTGATCGGCTTCACCAGCGGCAACCACCAGGGGTCCGTGGCCCAGGCCAACTACTCCGCCGCCAAGGGAGGGATCATCTCGCTGGTGCGGAGCGCGGCCCTGGGGCTCCACAAGTACGGCGTCACCGCCAACGCGGTCGCGCCGGTCGCACGGACCCGGATGTCCGCCAACGTCCCCATGGAGCTGAAGGAGATCGGCGAACCGGAGGACGTGGCCGCACTCGTGGTCTACCTGCTGAGCGACCGCGCCCGGGAACAGGGGATCACCGGTCAGGTCTACACGATCGCCGGACCCAAGATCGCGGTCTGGGCCCAGCCGAGGGAACTGCGGGCCGGGTACGCCGAGGGCGGCGCCTGGTCCCCCGAACGCATCGCGGACTTCCTGCCGGGAACGGTCGGCACGGACCCCATGCCGATGCTGGCGCGGCTGGAGGAGATGGCACGGGCCGCCGCAGCGGGCGAGCGACCCAACGACGGCGGGAGGAACGGGTCATGAGGGGGATCGTCTTCGACGGCGAGCAGGTCCGGGTCGTCGACGACCTGGAGGTGCGGGACCCGGGGCCGGGCGAGGTGCTCGTCCGGATCGCCGCCGCCGGACTCTGCCACAGCGACCTGTCCGTCCTCGACGGCACCATCCCCTTCCCCCCGCCCGTCGTCCTCGGGCACGAGGGGGCCGGCGTCGTCGAGGCCGTCGGCCCCGGTGTGGTCCACGTCGGCCCCGGCGACCACGTCGCCCTGTCCACCCTCGCGAACTGCGGGGCCTGCGCCGACTGCGACCGGGGTCGACCGACCATGTGCCGGAAGACGATCGGCATGCCCGGGCAGCCGTTCTCCCGCGGCGGCCAGCCGCTCTTCCAGTTCGCCTCGAACTCCTCCTTCGCGGAGCGGACCGTCGTCAAGGCCGTCCAGGCCGTCAAGGTCCCCGAGGACGTCCCGCTGACCTCCGCCGCCCTTCTGGGGTGCGGCGTCCTCACCGGAGTGGGGGCCGTGCTGAACCGCGCCCGGGTCGGCCGCGGCGAGACCGTCGTCGTCCTCGGCACCGGCGGCATCGGCCTCAACGTCCTCCAGGGCGCCCGGCTCGCGGGCGCGCTGACGATCGTGGCCGTCGACACGAATCCGGCGAAGGAGGCGGTCGCCCGGCGGTTCGGCGCCACGCACTTCCTCGCCTCCACCGACGACGTGCGGAGCGTCCTTCCCACCGGCGCCGACCACGTCTTCGAGTGCGTCGGTCACACCGGGCTCGTCCGGGCCGCGATCGACCTGCTCGACCGGCGCGGCCAGGCCGTCCTGCTCGGAGTGACCGCACCGAAGGCCGAGGCCGGTTTCCTGCCGGCCGCGATGTTCCTGGACAAGTCGATCCTGGGCTGCCGGTACGGTTCCTCCCGCCCGCAGAAGGACATCGCCCTCTACGCGGAGTTGTACCGCTCCGGAAGCCTGCTCCTCGACGAACTGGTCACCCGGACCTACCCCGTGGAGGACTTCGCGCGGGCCGTCGAGGACGCCGGGCGGGGCGAGGTGGCCCGGGGGGTGCTCACGTTCTGAGCGGGTGCGGGCGGGGGACCGCCCGAGGGCCCGGTCGGCGGCCACGGTCCGGGTCCTCCTCGGCCGGGGCGACGGCGGCAGGGCCGCCGCCACCGGGCCCGGGAAACGCGGTGGGCCCCGGAGCCGTACGCCGCTACGGTCCTCGGCGTGAGCTACCGCGCGCTCGTCACCCGCCCCGTCCTCGCCTGGTCGGTGGTCGCCGTCGCCAGCCGGCTGCCCGTCGCCATGGCACCGCTCGCGCTCGTCTTCCTCGTGCGGGAGCGGCCCGGCGGCTACCCGCTCGGGGCCGTCCTCGCCGCCGCGTACGTCATCGGGGGAATCATCGGTGCGCCCGTCCTCGGCATCCGGCTGGACGCCCGGCGGGCCCGGCCGCAGCTCGTCGCGGGGCTCGCGGTCGGTGCCGCCGGGTTCGTCGGGCTCGGGTTCGTGCCCGGCGCCCACCCCGTCGTCCTCGCCGCCCTCGCGATGGCGGCGGGCACCGGACCCGCCGCCCTGCCCGGCGGCCTGCGGGCCCTGCTCACCGGCTTGGTCCCGGAGCGGGCCGTCACCCGGGCGATGAGCATGGAGTCGGTGCTGACCTTCGCCGTCTGGGCGGTTGCGCCCGCGCTCACCACCGGCCTGGCGCTCGGTGCGGGCCCCGCCGCACCGCTGCTGCTCCAGGGCGCCCTGCTGGGAGGGGCCGCCGCCGGGCTGCGGATGCTGCCCGCCGGGTGGCAGCAGGACGCGGAGGAGGACGGGGCCTCTCCCCGCGGCGCGCTGCTGCGGGCCTGGCCGGTGTACGTCCTGGGCGCCGCCGGCCTCACGCTGCTGGCCCTCGCCGAACTGGTCCTGCCCGCCCTCCTCGAACAGCGCGGGATCGACGTCGGTCGGGCCGGGCCGCTGCTCGCCGGCTTCTCCGCCGGCGCGGCGGTCGGTGCGTTCGGGTACGGCCTCCGGGAGCGCTGGCCCGGTCCGCTGGTCGCCCAGTCCCTGGCCCTGGTCCTCGGGGTGGCTTCGGGCGTCGCCCTGGTCGCCGTACTGTCGGGGACGGTGGCGATCGCGGTCGCCCTGGTGGCCGCGGGGCTCCTCCAGGCGCCGGCGAGCCTCACCCGGAACCTCGCGCTGCGGCAGGTCCTGCCGCCGGGGGCGCTCGCCGCCGGGTACGCGCTCATGTACGCGGCCGTGGGGGCCGGGTACGCGCTCAGCGGCGTCCTCGCCGGTGGACTCCTCGCCGTGGTGGCCCCTTCGACGGCGATCCTCTGCGGGGTGGGCCTGACGGTCCTGCTCACGCTGGTCGGAGCGGTCGGGGAGCGGCGACTGGCGCGCCGCTCCGGGGCCGGGGCGCCGTCGGGGGCCGCGGGCGCGGGGGCCGGGCACGCCCGGGAGGACGGCGGGGGCACGGGGGACGGCCGGGCGCCCCGGAGCGTGCGGCGCGCGCCGGACGGTCAGACGGAGCTTCCCGTGCGGAAGGTCCGCCGGTAGGCCGTCGGCGTCACGCCGATCGCGCTCATCAGGTGCACCCGCAGCGACTGGGGCGTGCCGAAGCCGGCGTCCCGGGCGATCCGGTCGACGGGCAGCGCGGTGGACTCCAGGAGGTGCCGGGCGCGTTCGACGCGCTGCTGGGTCAGCCACTGGCCGGGGCTGAGGCCGACCTCGTCGCGGAAGCGCCGGGTGAACGTGCGCACGCTCATCGCCTCCTTCTCCGCCAGGTCCCGCAGCTGGATCGGCTCGTGGAGGTGGGCGAGCGCCCAGGCCCGTGCGGCGGTGGTGGTGTGGGTGCCGCTCTCCGGCAGGGGGCGCTCGACGTACTGGGCCTGACCGCCGTCCCGGTGCGGTGGCGTGACGGTCCTGCGGGCGACCTGGTTGGCCACGGCCGTGCCGTGGTCCCGGCGCACGATGTGCAGGCACAGGTCGATCCCGGCGGCCACGCCCGCCGAGGTGAGGACGTCGCCGTCGTCGACGAACAGGACGTCCGCGTCGACCCGCACGCGGGGGAAGAGCTGCTGGAAGTGCTCGGCGGAGGCCCAGTGCGTGGTCGCCGGGCGCCCGTCGAGGAAACCGGCGGCGGCGAGCACGTAGCCGCCGGTGCAGATGGAGACGAGCCGGGTGCCGGGCCGGATGTGCGCGAGCGCGGCGGCCAACTCCTCGGGGAGCCTGCCCTCCTCGTGGACGGGGCCGAACTCGTACGAGGCGGGCACGACGACCGTGTCGGCGGTGGCGAGGGCCTCCGGCCCGTGTTCGACGTGGATCGAGAAGTCGGCGTCCGTCCGCACCGGCCCGACGGCCGGGGCGCAGGTCACGATCTCGTACAGCGGGTGGCCCCCGGGGCCCAGGGCGCGGCCGAAGATGCGGTGCGGAATGCCCAGCTCGAAGGGGAGGAGACCGGGCAGGGCGAGAACGGCGACGCGGTGCGGTTGCTGCACGGCGACCCCCTCCGTAAATCACTGGTGGTCCGGACCACGAGGCCGGTACGTGTACGTGTCCGTGACGGACGACACCTACAAGTCTGAGGCCGCCGCGCGGATTCCCGCACCGGTCGTGCCGCCCGCACTCCGGAACCGCAACGTCCGACCGTTCTCCGTCTCCCGGGGGTCGCCGTGCGTGCGGCCGATCAGGACGCTGCCGAGGGGCTGACCCGGTGGGGATGGCCCGATCCTAGAGAAAGCTGTCATTCAGGCCAATGGTCGGGAGGGGGCCCGGCCGGGATGCTCAGTGGCATGGCCCAGACAACCGAGACCCGCGCTCCCGCACCCGCAGGACCGGTCCGCACCCCCCGCATCCACCGCGCCTGGTTCGTCGCGGCGGTCACCTTCGTCACGATCATCGGCGCCGCGGCCTTCGCCTCCCTGCCGGGCCTGCTGATCGAGCCCCTGCACCAGGAGTTCCACTGGTCGCGGGGCGCGATCGGCTTCGCCGTCTCGGTGAACCTCGCCCTCTACGGCCTCACCGCCCCCTTCGCCGCCGCCCTCATGGACCGCTTCGGCATCCGTCGGGTCGTCGCGGTCGCCCTCACGACCATCTCCGTCGGATCCCTCCTGACCGTGTGGATGACGACGACCTGGCAGCTCGTCCTCTACTGGGGGGGCCTCGTCGGCCTCGGTAGCGGCTCCATGGCCCTCGCCTTCGCCGCGACCGTCACCAACCGCTGGTTCGTCGCCCGGCGCGGCCTGGTGACCGGCATCCTCACCGCCGCCGGCGCCTCCGGCCAACTGATCTTCCTGCCGCTGCTCTCCTGGCTGGTCGTGCACCACGGCTGGCGTCCCGCCGCCGTCACCGTGGCGCTCGTCGCCCTCGCCGTCGTCCCCTTCGTGTGGCTGCTGCTCCGCGACCACCCGGCGGACCTCCGGCTCGCCCCGTACGGCGGGGAGTACGTCGAGAAGCCCGCCCCCGTCACCGGCGCCGCGCGCCGTGCCGTCACCGTCCTGTTCAAGGCCGCCCGCACCGGCCCCTTCTGGCTCCTCGCCGGGTCCTTCGCGATCTGTGGCGCCTCCACCAACGGCCTCGTCAAGACGCACTTCGTGCCCGCCGCCCACGACCACGGCATGCCGGTCACCGCTGCTGCCGGTCTGCTCGCCGTCATCGGCGTCTTCGACGTCGTCGGCACGATCGCCTCGGGTTGGTTCACCGACCGCTTCTCCCCACGCCGGCTGCTCGCCGTCTACTACGCGCTCCGCGGGATCTCCCTGCTCTTCCTGCCGATGCTGCTGGCGCCCGCCGTGCACCCGCCGATGCTCTTCTTCATCGTCTTCTACGGCCTGGACTGGGTCGCCACCGTCCCGCCGACCATCGCCCTCTGCCGGGAGCACTACGGGGAGGACTCCGCGATCGTCTTCGGCTGGGTCCTCGCCTCCCACCAGGTCGGCGCGGCGGTCGTGGCCTTCGCGGGCGGCGTGGCACGGGACGTCTTCGGCAGCTATGACGTCGTCTGGTACGCCTCGGGTGCGCTGTGCGCGGCGGCGGCCCTGATGGCTCTGGTGATCAGTCGGCCCCGCCCGGAGCCGCAGCTCCTGACGGGAGCGTGACGCCGCCCCCGGGCGGGGCGCGGGCCCGCGTGCGTCGCACGGCCCGGACCGGCTAACCGGTGAACCGCCCGAACCGGCCCCGGTGGAAGAGCAGCGGCTCGCCACCGTCCTCCTCCGCGCCCAGGTCCGCGACCCGGCCCACCACGATCAGGTGGTCGCCGCCCGTGTGGACGGTGGTGATCGCGCAGTCGATCCAGGCGGGCGCGCCGTTCAGCCGCGGGGAGCCCGTCGCGGGGGTCGGGGTCCAGCCCACCCCCGCGAACTTGTCGGCGCCGCTCACCGCGAACGACCGGCACAGCCCGCCCTGATCGGCGCCCAGGACGTTCACGCAGAACGTCCCGGCCGCCGCGATCCGAGGCCAGGTGGTCGAGGTCCGGGCGACCATGAAGGCGACCAGGGGCGGGTCGAGGGAGAGCGAGGCGAAGGACTGGCAGGCGAAGCCGGTCGGTCCGTCCGCGTCGAGGGCCGTCACGACCGTGACCCCGCTCGCGAAGTGCCCCAGCACACGGCGGAACTCGCCGGGCTCGACGGGGGCCCGCTCGTCCTCCCGCACCGCGCGCAGCGCCGGTCGGGGCAGTGGTTCCACGGCCGTCGGCGAACCGGCCGCCCTCAGGTGTCGGACGGCGGTGGCCGCCATCCCCGCATGTCCCATCACACCGTCCATTGAAACTGACGGATCGTCAGATGGGAACCCCCGCGGACACCCGGAACCCCGGGGAGCCGGGCGGACGGAGTCGCTTTCGCAGTGCGCCCTAACGGCCCTCGTACCGCGCCGCCCGCCGCTCCACGAAGCTCGCCACGCCCTCCTGCGCGTCCCGCGTCGTCATGTTGAGCTCCTGGGCGACCGCTTCCGCCGCGAAGGCGGTCGAGCGATCCGCGTCCAAGGAGGCGTTCACCAGCTGCTTCGTGAGGGCCAGGGCCCGGGTGGGGCCCCGGGCCAGGCGCTCCGCCCATTCCCGGGCCGTCTCCTCCAGGGCCTCGGCGGGCACCACCCGGTTCACCAGGCCCATGGCCCGCGCCTCCGCCGCCGGCACCGCGTCGCCGAAGAACATCAGCTCCTTCGCCCGCTGCGGCCCGATCAACCGGGGCAGCAGATAGGCGCCGCCTCCGTCCGGGACGAGTCCCCGTCGCGCGAACACCTCGATGAAGCGGGCCGAGTCCGCCGCGAGCACCAGGTCGCACGCGAAGGCGAGGTGCGCGCCGATCCCGGCCGCGGTGCCGTTGACCGCGGCGATCACCGGCTTCTCGCAGTCCAGTACGGAACCGATGAACCGCTGTGCGCCGAGGCGGATCATCCGGGCCACGTCCCCGGCCACCCGTTCGCCGGTGGCCGGTGCCCCCCGCAGGTCGGCGCCGGCGCAGAAGCCCCGCCCGGTGGCGGTGAGCACCACCGTCCGGACCTCCGGCTCCGCGGAGGCTTCCGCCAGCAGGGCGATGATCCGTTCCCGCTGGTCCCAGGTGACCGCGTTCATCGCCTCGGGGCGGTTGAGCGTGATCCAGGAGACGCCGTTCTCGACGGTGTGCAGGATCTCGTCCACGGTGGGCTCCTATCGGCAGACCGCCAGCGCGTCCAGGGCCACCGCCCCTTGCCCGCGCGGCAGCACCATCAGCGGGTTGATGTCCAGTTCGGTCAGGTCGCCGTCGAGTTCGAGGGCCATCCGCTGCACCCTCAGCACGACTTCGACGAGCGCGTCGACATCGGCCGGCGGGGCGCCCCGGACCCCGTCCAGCAGGGCCCGGCCGCGCAGCTCGGCGAGCATCGAGCGGGCCTCCGGCTCGCCGAAGGGCGGGACGCGGACGGCGGTGTCGTTCAGGACCTCGACGAGGACGCCGCCGAGCCCGACCGTGACCGTCGGGCCGAACGTCTCGTCACGGGTCATCCCCACCACCATCTCGACCCCCCGACCGACCATCTGGCAGACGAGGACGCCGTCGAGGTCGATCGACTCGTGCCGGGCGATGTCCGTCAGTTCGCGGTACGCGTCCCGCACCTGGCTGGCCGAGGTCAGCCCCACCTTCACCAGCCCCAGCTCCGTCTTGTGGGCGAGCCGCGTGCCGGAGGCCTTCATCACGACCGGGTAGCCGACGAGTCCGGCGGCCCGGACGGCCGCCGCCGCACTGGTGACGAGCTGCTCGCGCGGCACCCGTATCCCGTACGCCCGGAGCAGTTGCTTCGCCGCGTGTTCGCTGAGCCGCAGACCGGGCCGGAGGAGGGCCCGTGCCTTGCGGAGCGAGGGGGAAGGGGTGCGGGGGGCCTCGTCGAAGGGGGAGCGGTAGGCGGCCGTGAAGCGGTGGTGGTCCAGGTAGGACTTCACGGCCCCGATGCAGTTGGCGAAGGTGCGGAAGGTGGCGACGCGGGAGGAACCGAGGAGGGTCGTGCGGTAGGCGTCTTCGGTGCCCACGGGCGAACCCCAGACCACGCACACCAGCTTGTCGGTCGCCTCGGCCGCGTCGACCAGGTCCTGCGCCAGTCTGTCGCTCATGGGCGGGAAGGGGCCGGTGATGGGGCAGATCAGCACCCCGACCGACGGGTCGGCGAGGATCGCATCGATGATCTTCCGACCGCGCCAGTCGCCCACCGGGTGTCCGCCGTTGTCGACGGGGTTGGCGACGTTGAGGTACTCCGGGATCCACTGGTGCAGCTCGTCCTGCTTGACCCGGGACAGGGTCGGCAGGTCCAGGCCGGCCCCGGTGGCGAGGTCGGCGAAGTGGGCTCCGGTGCCGCCGGAGATCGAGTAGACGACCACGCCCTCGGCGACGGGGCGCCGGGCCCGGGCGAGGAGGGTGGCGGTGTCCTGGAGCTGGTCGAGCCCGTCGACCCGGATCACCCCGAACTGGCGCATGGCCGCGTCGACGACCCGGTCGGCGCCGGTGAGCTTGCCGGTGTGGGAGGCGGCCGTCCGGGCGCCGGTCTCGGTGCGGCCGACCTTCACGGCGACCACCGGCACGCCCCGGCGCGCGGCCCGGTCGGCGGCGAGCAGGAAGGAACGACCGTCCTTGAGCCCTTCGAGGTAGCAGGCGATGGCCCCGACCTCGGGGCGCCCGGCGAAGTACGAGAGGAAGTCGGCCGTCTCCAGGTCGGCTTCGTTTCCGGTGGGCGCCCAGTGGGAGAGGCGGACGCCGAGTTCCTGGAGGGTGAAGACGGGCCGCCCCTGGTGGCCGGACTGGGTGATGAGGGCGACGGCCGGTCCTTGGAGGTCGTCGCGGAAGCGTTCGAAGGCGTTGAGGTTGGTGTTGGGTCCGAGGAGGCGGAGCCCCGAGCGGCGCACGGCGGCGGCGAGGCGCTCCTGTGCGACGGCGCCGGCTTCGCCGGTCTCCGCGAAGCCGGAGGCGAAGGCGACCGCGAACTTGACCTTGGCGTCGGCGAGTTCCTCGATCACCGGGAGCGGGTCGGCGACGAGGAGGACGGCGAGGTCGACCGGGTCGGTGAGCGCACGGACGGAGGGCGCGCAGTCGATCCCGAACACGCTGGTGCGGGTCGGGTGCACGGGGACGATCCGGGCCCCGACCCGCTCGGCCCAGCCGAACAGCTGCCGGGTGATCCCGGTGTTGGGCCGCCCCTCGGTGTCGGAGGCGCCGACGACCGCGACGGACCCGGGCCGGAAGAACCGGTCGAGGTCGGGGACGGGGGCGTGCAGCGGGCGTCCGCTGACGTCCAGGTCGCCGGCGACGGCGGTGACGCCGTGCACGGCGGCCCTGGGCGGTTCGCCGCAGGCGACCACGCGGGCGCGGAGGTCGGTGGTGAAGGTGCCGTGGGTCGATCCGAGCATCGTTCCGTTCCACCCTTCCGTCCCTGACAAGAGAACTGACGCTCTGTCAGATTACAGAACTGACGGCAAGTCAGGAATGGGTCGCGCATGGACGGACCCCGGCGCCGCCCTCGGTGCCGGCCCGCCCGGCTCCCTCCGAGGGGCCGCCCGTGCGACGATCGGGGACGCTCCCCGCGCGGTGTCCGTCCGGCGCCCTTCCCTGCCGGCCGCCCGGCGCACGCAAGGCTCCTCCCCGTCGCCGGGTGCGGGGGTGTGGGGTCCCGGGCGTCCCGCCTCGGCACGGGGACCGTGCGCTAGGCGCTCGACTTGGCGATCCGCCGTGCGATCTTCTCCGCGTCCCGCGCCAACTCCCGGAGCATCCCGCTGATCGGGTTCGTGAAGCCCGTGAAGTAGAGGCCGGGCGCCTCCCGCGGGCTCCGGGCCCCGCCCGTCACCGGGCGTCCGTCCGCATCGAGCACGCCCAGGTGTCCGAGCAGCGGTTCCAGCGCGCGCCGGTACCCGGTCGCCGCGACCACGGCGTCCGGGGTGATCCGGCTGCCGTCCGCGAGGACCACCTCCTCGCCCTCGAAGGCCTTCACGGCGGCGACGACCTCGACCTTCCCGGTGCGCACGGCCTCGACCAGTCCGACGTCCTGCACCGGGACCGCCCCCTCCCGCTGCCGGGTCGCGACGCCCCGGTCCGGCCGGGGCAGCCCGTGGGCCGTGAGGTCGGGGCTGGCGAAGCGGGCGAGCAGGGCGCCCATCCGGTCCACCAGGGCCACCGGCAGTCGACGCACCAGGATGCCGGAGCGTTGGGCGGGCCAGCCGAGGGTGCTGCGGCGCACGATGTGCGGTGCCGTCCGCACCGCCAGCCGGACCCGGGCCGCCCCGCCCCCGGCGAGGTCGGCGGCTATCTCGGCACCGGTGTTGCCGGCGCCCACGACGAGGACGTCCTTTCCCGCGTACGGCTCGGGATTGCGGTACGCGCGGGCGTGGATCAGGCGCCCGTCCTCTTCCCCGTACGCGTCGAGACCGGGCCAGTCGGGCAGCCGGGGGGTGTGGTTGTAGCCGGTGGCCACCACCACTGCGCGCCCGGTCAGCAGGCGTCCGCCGGTGGCGTGCAGGAGCCAGTCCGTGCCGGTCCGCTCGATCCGGTGGACCTCGACGCCCGTCACGATCTCCAGTTCGTGCTTCTCCGCGTACGCCTCCAGGTAGCGCACGACGTCGGCCCGGGAGACCCAGCGGCCGAAGGATCGGGGCATCGCGAGGCCGGGAAGGGCGGAGAGCCGCCGGGTGGTGTGGAGGTGCAGCCGGTCGTAGTGCGCGCGCCAGGAGGCGCCGACCGCGTCGGACTTCTCCAGGACGACGGCCCGGACGCCCCGCGCGCGCAGGGCGGCGGCGACGGCGAGCCCGCCGGGTCCGCCGCCGATGACGTACACGGGGTGGACGGCCTGGGGGGTTGGTGCTTGGGGGGTGGTGACCATGAATGCTGAGCGTAATGACGTGTACACGTAGTGGGTCTCGTTCACGGGGGGATTTTGGTTGCGAATCGGTCACGCGGGTCGGGTGTGCGGGAGTGCTCCCGCCCCTTGCGCTCCGCCGCCCCCTGCGCTGAACTGACGTATCGTCAGATCTAGTGGATGGGGGCCCGCATGCAGACCGTCTGGCTCACCGGCGCCGAATGGCTCGCCGTCCTCCGCATCGGCCTCGGCCTCTGGTGGCTGGAGAGCTGGCGCCACAAGGACAAGAAGGGCTGGTTCGAGCGCGGCACCGGCATCGCCTGGGCCGCCGACGTCGCCGGCAAGCACCGGTGGCCGCAGGTCAAGAAGGGCTTCGACACCGTCGTCGCCCCCCGACCCAAGCTCATGGCGCACGTCGTCGTCTACGCCGAACTCGCCCTCGGCCTCGGTCTGGTCGTCGGCTTCCTCACCCCCGTCGCCCTCGTCGGCGGCCTCCTCCTCAACCTCCTCTACCTCGTCCTGATGATCCACGACTGGGCCGAGCAGGGGCAGAACGCGATGATGGCGCTGATCTCCCTCGTCGCCCTCCTCGCGGTGTCCTGGCAGACCTGGTCCCTCGACCACGCGATCGGACTCTTCTGATGACGGCCATCCCCGACGTCGACGCCTTCACCCGTCCCTACTGGGACGCCGCAGCCGAAGGCCACCTCCTCCTGCGCCGCTGTGCCACCTGCACCCGCGCCCACCACTACCCGCGCGAGTTCTGCCCGCACTGCTGGAGCGAGGACGTCCACTGGGAGCGCGCGAGCGGCCGGGCCACCCTCTACACCTGGTCGGTCGTCCACCGGAACGACCTCCCGCCCTTCGGTGACCGGGTCCCGTACGTCGCGGCCGTCGTCGACCTCGCGGAGGGACCGCGCATGATGACGGAGGTCGTGGACGTGGCGGAGGAGGAGCTTCGGATCGGGATGGAGCTGTGGGTCGCCTTCCGGCGGGAGGGGGACGACGGAGCGGCGGCTCCGGCCGTCCCCGTCTTCGGGACCCGGTAGTCCACGCCTTCGGGGGCGCCGCCCCGCCCGCGCCGCGGGGGCGCGGTGGGGACGGCCCGGCCGGGTCAGGAGCGGCGCAGTCGCAGCTTCCTCCAGTGCCGGAAGAGCTCGTAGAGGGCCACGGAGGCCAGGATGACGGCCAGGCTTCCTTCGGTCGTCGCCTCGCGGACTTCCGGTGCCAGGCCGGTGAGGTACCAGACCAGGGTCCCGCAGAAGGTGACGCCCGCGGTGAGGGGGGTCAGGGCCGCACCCACCATCAGGCGCGTGATCCAGCCCAGGGGCCCGGTATCCGGGGCGGGCGGTTCGGGCTCCGGCCACAGGTCGATGTAGGGGAGCCGACCGACGCTCGGGTTTGTCCGTCCCCAGTTGCTGTTCGGTGCGCAGGCGAAGGAGGCCGTGCCGCCCGGTTCGACCAGGACGTCCAGGGTGCGACTGCCGGCCCAGTCGATCCTCAGGTCGAGGCGGTGGAGCCCCGCCGGCACCTCGAAGCGCATCGTCCGCCCCTGCCGGATGCCGTCGATCCGGATGCCGTCGATCCGCACGTCGTAGCGGCGCAGGAGGTCGCGCTCGCCTCCCGGGACCCGTGACAGCACGATGGTCCCGTGCCCGTCCGCCGCCGTGGGCAGACCGTCCCTCCCGCCGGCTTCGCCCTCCGAACAGGTCCCCTCCACGGGCAGGCCCGTCCGTCCGTCGCCCATCGCGTCCCCCTCCGCGTCGACATCCGCCCGCCAGAGGCTACTCGGCGGCCCTTTCCACCGCGCCGTCGCCCGGGGCGATCCGCCGGAACCCGCGGTGCCGGTGCGGGGGCCGGGCCGCCCTAGACGGGGGAGACGTTCCGCCACAGCAGGTTGGCGCCGCCGGAGTCGCAGGCGTACAGCATGACGAACGGCGGCCCGGCGACCATGCACTCGCCCCGGTTCACGTTCTGGATGGTCTGGCCGGCGGACGTCTTGCTGTGGATCCGCCACGACTGGAGGGTGGAGTTGTTGCAGACGGCGGCGGTGAAGCTGGGCGTTCCCTCCGGCTGGAGGCAGCGTCCGGTCTTCCTGTTCACCAGCCGGAAGGTCCCGTTGGCGCCGGGGGAGTAGGTCCAGACGTACGAGGCGGTGCCGATGGTGGGCGTGGAACCGCATACGGCGGTGCTGACGAGGACGCCGTACCCCTGGTCGTTCTCGGCCAGGCACTGGCCGTTGGAGACGCTCTCCAGGGAGTACGTTCCCGAGGGGGCGGAGCCGCTGGTGGACGGTGGGGGCGGCGGGGGTGCGACCGTCGTCGGATTCGGGGCGGGCCGGGTCGTCGACCCGCCGGAGGAGCCGGATGTGCCCGAGCCGCCGGAGGAACCCGAGCCGCCGGAGGAGCCGGACGTGCCCGAGCCGCCGGAAGAACCCGAGGTGCCCGAGCCGCCGGAGGAGCCGGAGGAGCCGGAGGAGCCGGACGTGCCCGAGCCGCCGCCCGACGAGGCTCCGCCACCGGAGCCGGAGACCGCCCCCGAACCGCCGGGCAGGGTGCCCGTGCCCCCTGCGCCGCCGCCACCGGCAGCGGGCGGAGGCGCGGCCGTGGTTCCGGGCGGTGGCGGCGTCGATGCGGTGGCCGAGGGCGTGTCGGAGCTCGCTGTCGAGGGGGTCGTTCCGGTCGACGGCGGTGCGGAGGCGGGCTGCGGGACCACGACGGACGGCGATGGCGAGGCCTTCGGCTCCGCGCCCAGACGCCCCACTTGGTACGGGCCGAGGGCGACGGTCAGGGTGGTGCCGGTCGCGACGAGGACGGGCACGGCGACCATGACGAACCGGTTGCGCCGCCACGACCGCTTGTCGGGGACGGCCTGTCCGGTGACGGCCAGGGGGTCGGGCGTGGAGGTCGCGGGTTCCTGCGGGGTTCGCGGGGTCAGAGCGGCCGTCGCCACGTCCTGGGGAGGGTCGAGCCGGTCCAGCTCCGCCAACTGCTCGGCGGTGGGCGCCTCGGCGGCGAAGTCGGCCCGTTCGGCGATCCGTTCGGCGACGGTCGCCGGCCACGCGGCGTCCACCGCGTGCTCCTCGGCGAGGGCGACCAGCCCCTCGGCCGTCGGCCGGTCCGCAGGATCCTTGGCGAGGCACTCCCGCACGACCTCCGCGAGGGCGGGCTCGGTCTCTGTGAGGCGCCCGAAGTCCGGTTCGCCGTGGACGACCCGGTAGAGCAGGTCGGGCCCGGACCCGTCACCGAAGGGAGGGCGTCCGTTCGCCGCGTACAACAGCAGACTGCCCAGTGCGAACACGTCGGCGGAACCGGTCAGTTCGGGCTCGGCCACGGCCTGTTCGGGAGCCATGTAGGCGGGCGTGCCGATGACCATGCCGGTCTTCGTCAGTCGACTCTGGTCGGCCGCGCGGGCCACGCCGAAGTCGATGAGGGAGAGACCGTCGCCGGTCAGCATCACATTGGACGGTTTGAGGTCGCGGTGCACCATGTCGGCGCCGTGCACCACCCGGAGTCCGGTTGCCGCACCGTGGAGCAGGCGCCACAGGGCGGCGCCGGACAGTGGACCGCCGTTGAGGCGGATGGCCTCGTTGAGGGTGATCCCGGGGATGAACTCGGTCGCGAACCAGGGCGGCTTCGCCGTGCGGTCGCTCGCGAGGAGCTTGGTGTTGGCCCCGGAGGGCAGTCGGGCCAGGTTGTCGAGCTCGTGCCCGAAGTGGTTGAGGAAGTCGGCGTCCTCGGCGAGCACCGGAAGCACCCGCTTCACCGCCGCGAGCCTTCCCGGAACCGCCCCGAGGTAGACCCGCCCCATGCCGCCCGAACCGAGCACGCCGAGGAGTCTGAACGCCCCGATCTGCCGGGGGTCCCCCGGTTCCAGCGGCATCGCCCCGCTACCGTTCAGGCCATCTGAACTAGAATAGTTTTTCAGTTCCCCCTGCATGGGTCACACAGTAGCCGAGCTCTTCTGCAAACTGAACGGGAGTCAAGTCTTCTTGATGGAAGGCAGGTTGGGGCGCAAAAGGGGCGTCCGATGGGCATGGCCGACGGCCCTGTCAGATGGTTGGCGTGCGGCAGTCCCCCCGGACGGGGGAGGCGGGTGACTGCCCGGGGAGGGGCGCGGGGATCCGCTGCGCCCTCCGGGGAAGGAGAAGTGCCGGCGACCACCCGTCATGAGACGGACCCCGCTCCGTGCAGGAGCTAGGCGGACGCGGTCGCCGGTCGGTTCCCCGAGCTTGTCAGCACCCCGGGTGACGGGGAGCCTAACGGACCGGGGCGTCGGGTGCACCGGTGGTCAGGCCCTCCCCGGGGCCCGGTCACCGACCGCGTCCCCCACCCGCACCGGGCGGTACGCCCGGCCCAGCGCGGCCCGGATGTGCGGGGCCGCCTCGGCGAGGGACGGGAAGTGACCGTGGGCGTCCGGGTGCGGGGCCGGGGTGTTCACGGTCCAGACCGTCATCCCGGCCGCCAGCCCCGCGCGGACCCCGGACGGTGCGTCCTCGACCACCAGACACTCGGCCGGGTCCGCGCCCAGCTTCTCGGCAGCCGTCAGGTACGGCACGGGGGACGGCTTCCCCTCCGCCACCGAGGCCGCGTCGACCACCAGCGCCGGCAGCGGGAGGCCGGTCCGCTCGAACCGCCCCCGCACCCGGTGCTCGTAGTTCGAGGTCACCAGGGCCCACCGGTCCGCCGGGAGCCCGGTGAGCAGCTCCGCCGCCCCGGCGAAGGCCGCGTACGAGCCCGTGCGGACGTCCTCGTCCTCCAGCGCGTGGAGGAGGGCGAGGCACTCGTCCGGGTCCGCGTCCGGCGCGACCGTCGCAAAGGTCTCCACGGGCCGCGTCCGCAGCGCGACGGCGTACACCTCCTCCCCGTCGAGACCGTGTCGCGCGGCCCACTCGTGCCAGACGCGCCGCTGGTTCTCGACGGCGTCCACCAGCGTGCCGTCGACGTCGAAGAGGACGAACTCCAAGGAGGTCACGCCCCGGAGACTACGCCCGGTAAGCGGCCGGGGAAGCGGAGGGGGTGCGGACCGGGCACCGCCGGGGTGCTCGGTCCGCGGACGCGGATGGTGGTGGTGCGGGACCGGTGCGCCGGCGAGACGTCCGGGCGACCGTCCCGACGAGGGCCGCGCCCCTGACGCGGTCCGTTGCCGGGTGTGCGGT
>NZ_JBHYMF010000068.1:0-35233 GCF_042742855.1 Streptomyces sp. NPDC058877
CGTTCGCCCTCCCGGCTCCCGGCGCTTCCCCGGGCGGCTGCTCCGCAGGACCGGGGCGGACGGGGCCGCCGGCGGGGCACTTCCCCGGGCGGAGGGCACCGCGGGCCGGGCAGGCCGAAGGGCCGGCCCCCGGGAGAGGGGGCCGGCCCTTCGTGACTGCCGTCGGCTACGCGCTCAGCACGCGTGCGGGCCGCGTCAGTTGTCGTCCTCGTCGATCAGGAAGCCCCGCATCGGCGCCGGCGCCTGCTGCATCGGCTGGGGCGCCTGCGGGCGGACCGGAGCCATCGGCTGGGTCATCGCCGGGGACATCTGCTGCTGGCCGCCGTAGGAGGGTGCACCACCCATCGACGGCGCGCCGCCCATGCCGCTGTTGCCGCCGTAGGACGGGGCGCTCGCACTCGCCGAGGCCATCGACGGGGCCGGCGGCAGCGAAGCCGTGGCCGGGGTGCGCGGCGGGGCCAGCGAGTCGTCCGCCTGGGTCTCCAGCTGACGCAGCTGCGACTCCAGGTAGGACTTCAGACGCGTGCGGTACTCGCGCTCGAAGCCGCGCAGGTCCTCGACCTTGCGCTCCAGCGTCGCGCGGGCGGACTCCAGGGAGCCCATGGCGACGCGGTGCTTCTCCTGGGCGTCCCGCTCAAGGGCGTCCGCCTTGGCGCGGGCGTCCCGCTCCAAGCCCTCGGCGCGGGAGCGCGCCTCGCCGACGATCTTGTTGGCCTCGGAGCGCGCCTCGGCGATCGCCTGGTCGGCGGTCTGCTGGGCGAGCGAGAGGACACGCGCGGCACTGTCGCCGCCGGGACCCTGGGCCGGCTGCTGCATCTGCTGCTGCGGGTGCCCCATCGGACCACCCTGCATGGGGCCGCCCTGCATCGGACCGCCCTGCATCGGGCCGCCCTGCATGGGGCCGCCCTGCATCGGACCGCCCTGCATCGGACCGCCCTGCATGGGACCACCCTGCATCGGACCACCCTGCATCGGACCGCCCTGCATCGGGCCGCCCTGCATCGGGCCGGCGGGAAGCTGCGGGGCGCCGGAGGGCAGCTGCGGCGGGCCCATCTGCGGCGGCTGCTGCTGGACCGGCGGTCCGGATATGGCCGCGGGCACGGGTGCGCCGGGACCCCCGGGCCCCCCGGGTCCACCAGGACCCGCCTGGCCTCCTGGGCCTCCCGGTCCGCCGGGACGGTCCTGTGGCTCCGGGGGCTTGCGCATGCCCTGCTGCTGATTCTGCGCGGCGGCACGCGTCGCAGCGGCCAGCTTGGCGCGCAGGTCCTCGTTCTCGCGGAGCAGGCGGGTCAGCTCGGCCTCGACCTCATCGAGGAAGGCATCGACCTCGTCCTCGTCATAACCTTCTCGGAGGCGGACCGTCGTGAACTGCTTGTTCCGCACGTCCTCGGGGGTCAGCGGCATCTCTTCTTCACCTCTACGTAGTCGTCGGCAGTCGGCAAGACCGTATCGTCCACATTCACCTCGTGAAGCTGCTCACGATGGAGATCAAGATGTAGACAATGATCATCAGAACGAAGAAGGACAGGTCGAGTGCCACGCCCCCGAGACGCAACGGCGGGATGAGTCGCCGTAGAAGCTTGAGCGGTGGATCGGTGACAGTGTAAGTGGCCTCAAGGACGACCACCATCGCCTTACCGGGTTGCCATGAACGGGCGAACTGGAAGACGTAGTCCATGACAAGCCGGACGATCAGGAGGACGAGGAAGCACATCAGCACGATGTAGACCACTTGTAGTGCGACGCCCATCCCGCGTTTCCCTCTCCCCTGGCTTCTGTGCTCTCGCTTGTCCGGTCGCCCCGCGACCGGTCCGTCCGGTTCTTGTGTTCTCAGCTCTGGTTGAAGAATCCGCCCTCTGCGATCCGGGCCTTGTCCTCCGCCGTGACATCGACGTTAGCAGGCGACAACAGGAACACCTTCTGCGTCACTCGCTCAATGCTGCCATGGAGCCCGAAGACGAGTCCGGCGGCAAAGTCGACAAGTCGCTTCGCGTCCGTGTCGTCCATCTCCGTGAGGTTCATGATCACCGGAGTGCCCTCGCGGAAGTGTTCCCCGATGGTACGGGCCTCGTTGTAGGTCCGGGGATGCAGCGTGGTGATGCGGTAGGGCTCCCGCTCGGACACGACCTTGGGCATGATCACCGGTGCGCTCTTCTCCAGGCTCGGGCGTTCGGGTGTGATGGACGCCACGGGGGCAATTCGGGCCGGACGACCGCTTTCGGCGAGTACGGGGACGGAATGGGCGACCGGCTCGCGAGGGGCCGGCGGTTGCGCCACCCGCACCGGCTCCTCCCGCTCCACCTGGCGCGGGGGGGTGTGGCGCCGGTCGCGCTCGGGCTCCGGCTCCAGCTCGGGTTCGAAGTCGTCGTCGGGGTCGAAGCCCCGGCCGTCGTACCCATCGTCCTCCACGAGGCCGAGGTAGACCGCCATCTTGCGCATCGCGCCGGCCATTCTCTGAGTCCTCCGCTCTGTGGTGGATCGGCCTTGTCACCAAGTGCCGGCGATCCACGAGGCACTCCGCCGTTCTGCGGAATGACCATATTTTCTGCTGTGGTCCGACTTGCTTCGCGACGTTACCCGAGCTTCGGGCGGACGCCGAGCACCGCCGTACCGACGCGTACGTGTGTCGCCCCGGCCGCGACGGCCTCTTCGAGGTCCGCGCTCATCCCTGCTGACACCATGTTCGCAGCCGGACGGGTCACGCGCAGGGCAGTCGACAAATCCATCAGGCGGTCGAAGGCGGCTCGTTGCCGGCCGGCGTACTGCCCCGCGAGCGGGGCGACGGTCATCAGTCCGGCGAGTCTGAGACCGGGGGCCGCGTCCACGGCGTGCGCCAACTCCTCGACCCCGTCCGGCGCGATGCCTCCGCGGTCACCCCGCTCGCCGGACTCCGCGTCGAGCGCGACCTGGATCAGACAGCCGAGCTCGCGGCCCGCCCTCTCCGCAGCCCCGGAGAGGGCGGAAACGAGCTTCAACCGGTCGACGGACTGCACCACATCGGCATAACCCACCACGGATCTGACCTTATTGGTCTGCAGCTGACCGACGAAGTGCCAGGTCAGGTCGAGGTCGGCACAGGCCGCCGCCTTGGGGGCGGCGTCCTGGTCCCGGTTCTCCGCGACGTGGCGCACCCCGAGCTCGTGCAGGAGTCTGACGTCGCTCGCGGGGTAGGTCTTGGTGACCACGATCAGGGTCACCTCCTCACGGCCGCGACCTGCAGCGGCGCACGCTGCAGCGATGCGCTCCTCCACCCGGGCGAGGTTCGCGGCGAGTTCCGACTTGCGGTCCGTCATGTCTCTTCTCAGTCCAACCAGACATATCCCGCGAGTCGCCCCGTGGTGCGATCGCGACGGTACGAGTAGTGGTCGCGCGATTCCAAGGTGCAGACACCGGCGTCCTCGACGTCCCGGACACCGAGCCGCTCCAACTGTGCGCGCACTCCGGCACCGACGTCGACGGCGGGAGTGCCCCAAGAGGTCTCGGCGTGGGCCGTCGGTTCCACGGCGGCGACCTCGGCGCGCATCGCCTCCGGCACCTCGTAGCACCGGCCGCACACGGCCGGGCCGGTGCGGGCGACGATCCGGGCGGGTTCGGCGCCGAGCCGCACCATCGCATCGACTGCGGCGGGGACGACTCCGGCGACCATTCCGGGTCGCCCGGCGTGGGCCGCGGCAGCAACCCCGGCGACGGGATCGGCCAGCAGGACGGGGACGCAGTCGGCGGTGAGGACGGCGAGGCCGAGACCGCTCCGGGCGGTGACGACCGCGTCGACCGACGGGACCGCCGCGTCTTCCCACGGACCGTCGACCACGGCGACACCGGCGCCGTGCACCTGGTTCATCCAGACCACCCGCGCCGGATCGAGTCCGAGGGCTCCGGCCGCGGCCGCCCGGTTGGCGAGCACGGCCGCGGGCGCGTCCCCGACCGCTCCGCCGAGGTTGAGCTCCTCGTACGGAACGGCGCTCACCCCGCCCCACCGGTCGGTGAAGGCGAAGTGGGCGCCGTTCGCGTCGAAGCGCTGCCCTATCACTTCAGGAAATCCGGAACGTCCAGTTCCTCAGCCTGGCTGTCCGCGTACGGACGGGCCGGCGGAACCGCCGGCGGGGTCGGGGGCAGCGGGGCCTCGTTGACCACCGGGGCGGGCTCGATCGGCGCCGGGGCCGGCTCCTCGCGCGGGGCGACGGTGCCGAGGCCGCCCAGCGGGCGGGGGGTCTCGGTGACGCGGGGCGCCGGGGCCGGCTCCTCGCGCTTGGCGGAGACCGAGCCGATGATGTTGTCCCGGCGGGCAGGGGGCTGACCGCCGTCGAAACCGGCCGCGATGACCGTGACCCGCACCTCGTCACCGAGCGCGTCATCAATGACCGCGCCGAAGATGATGTTGGCCTCGGGATGGGCGGCCTCGCTGACCAGCTGCGCGGCCTCGTTGATCTCGAAGAGCCCGAGGTCGCTGCCGCCGGAGATGGAGAGCAGGACGCCACGGGCCCCGTCGATGGACGCCTCCAGGAGCGGCGAGGAGATCGCCATCTCGGCGGCGGCCACCGCACGGTCGTCGCCGCGGGCGGAGCCGATGCCCATGAGCGCGGAACCGGCCTCGGACATGACCGACTTGACGTCGGCGAAGTCGAGGTTGATGAGGCCCGGGGTGGTGATCAGGTCGGTGATGCCCTGGACACCGCTGAGGAGCACCTGGTCGGCCGACTTGAAGGCATCGAGCACGGAGACCTGGCGGTCCGAGATCGAGAGCAGTCGGTCGTTGGGGATGACGATGAGGGTGTCGACCTCTTCGCGGAGCTCGGCGATGCCGTCCTCCGCCTGGTTGGCGCGACGGCGCCCCTCGAAGGTGAACGGCCGGGTGACCACACCGATCGTCAGGGCACCGAGCGAGCGCGCGATGTTGGCGACGACGGGTGCTCCGCCGGTGCCGGTGCCGCCGCCTTCACCGGCGGTGACGAAGACCATGTCGGCCCCCTTGAGGACCTCCTCGATCTCCTCGCGGTGGTCCTCTGCCGCCTTGCGGCCGACTGCCGGGTTGGCCCCGGCCCCGAGGCCACGGGTCAGTTCACGGCCGACGTCAAGCTTGACGTCGGCATCGCTCATCAACAGCGCCTGCGCGTCGGTGTTGATGGCGATGAACTCGACGCCCTTGAGACCGACCTCGATCATTCGGTTGATGGCATTGACACCACCGCCGCCGACACCGATGACCTTGATGACTGCGAGGTAGTTCTGCGGTGCTGCCACGTCGAAGGCCTCTCGCCTCGAGTTACGTGTCGTCGCCGCGCGGTTGGCCGCGCAGCTCCGACGGATGCCGATTGGGACGGTCCGAAACGCCGACCCGAACCCTAACGTTGAAGTTTAGGGTTACTAGTGTCGCTGTTCGCTGGACTCTTCCGAACAGGACACTAAGTCGACAAGCGGCGCACGTTCAACGAACACGCCGAACCTCCCGTTTTTCTTTTCACCCTATGTGATCACCCGTAGCGCTGGCCAACCAGGGTGCTGGTCAGCGACGATGCCCGTCAACCCTCGGACGAGGCAGGGGCAGTGGGGGCACTTACATCGAAGTGTCCCGCTTTGGGGGTTGCCTTCATGAGGGCGACCAGCACCCGGGCCTTGGCCGGACCGTGCTCGCCACTGCCCCAGAAGACCGTTCGCCCTCCGGCCAGTTCCAGCGTGACGGAGTCGTACGAGGTGACGCGCACGACGCGGGTGTCCCGGACGACCTCGGTCGGGACCTCCCCCCGGACACGGACCGCCTCCCGGAGCAGCCGGTCCACGCCGAAGCGGCGCAGGCTCGGCGAGGAGGCGCCGTCGAGGGCGAGACGGGGAACCCCACGGGGCGCGGTGTCGACCGTGGCGAACTGCATGCCGCCCGCGTCCACTTCGATGAACTTTCCGCCCTTTTCCACCAGGAGAACGGGCTTCCGTTCCGTCACCTTCAAGCCGATTCCGTGTGGCCATGAGCGAATCACCTCGATCGTATCGATCCGCGGCATTTTCTTCCGGAGCCTGGCCTCGATCCCATCGGTGTCGACGGAGACGAGCGGAGCGCCCATCGGAACGGCGGCGACGGCTTCGACTTCGGCCGGGGTGAGGACCCGCGCGCCGGAAGTCTTCACATGTTCCACACGAAACCAGGTCGACCCGTAGAGCGTCCAGATCCCACCGACCACGAGCACGACGAGGCCGAACAGCAGGAGGAGCAGGCGGGGCGCGGGCACCCGGAATCGTGAATTCCGGGCGCCTGCGCCGGACGACCGGCCCGACGTTCCCTTGGATTTGCTGGTGCCGCGCTTCTCCGCGGTCGTCGGTCCGGCTGCCACCCGGCGCCTCCTGCCCTCAGTGCCCCGCTACGCCTGCCGGCGGGCGGCGATCGCCTCGTACACCATGCCGACGAGCAGGTCGTCGGCATCCCGGCGGCCGAACTCGGCGGCGGCGCGGGACATCTCGTACAACCGGTGCGGATCGGCCAGTACGGGCAGGACGTTGCCCTGCACCCACTGCGGCGTCAGCTCCGCGTCGTCGACGAGGAGTCCACCACCGGCCTTCACCACCGGCTGGGCGTTCAGCCGCTGTTCGCCGTTGCCGATGGGCAGCGGAACGTACGCGGCGGGCAGTCCGACGGCGGAGAGCTCCGCAACGGTCATCGCGCCCGCACGGCAGAGCATCATGTCGGCCGCGGCGTACGCGAGATCCATCCGGTCCACGTACGGTACCGGTACGTACGGCGGCATACCGGGCATGTTGTCGACGCGGGGTAGTTCGTTCTTCGGGCCGACCGCGTGCAGGATCTGGATGCCGGAACGCTGGAGCACCGGGGCGACCTGCTGGACCACCTCGTTGAGCCGCCGGGCACCCTGCGATCCGCCGGAGACCAACAGCGTCGGCAGGTTCGGGTCGAGGCCGAAGGCGGCGCGCGCCTCGGGGCGGACCCGCGCCCGGTCGAGGGTCGCGATGGTGTGCCGCAACGGGATGCCGATGTAGCGGGCGTTCCGGAGCTTGCTGTCCGGGGTGGCGACGCCGACCCCCGCCGCGTACCGCGAACCGATCTTGTTCGCCAGGCCGGGGCGGGCATTGGCCTCGTGGACCACGATCGGCACCCCGAGGCGCTTGGCCGCCAGATAGCCGGGCAGGGCCACGTAACCGCCGAAGCCGACCACGCAATCCGCCTTGGTGCGCTCCAGGACCTGCTCGGCCGCCTTGATCGTGCCGCGCAGCCGTCCGGGGACGGTGATCAGCTCGGGCGTGGGCTTGCGCGGCAGCGGCACGGCGGGGATGAGCGCCAGCTCGTAACCCCGCTCGGGCACGAGCCGGGTCTCCAGGCCCTTCTCCGTGCCGAGCGCTGTGATCCCCACGCTGGGGTCCTGCCTGCGCAGGGCGTCCGCGAGGGCGAGCGCGGGCTCGATGTGGCCGGCGGTCCCCCCACCGGCGAGTACGACATGCACCGAAATTCACCGCTCTCCGGACGGACGCTTCTTGACGCGCCGTCGCATCGACTTCCATCTCTTCCCGGTCCGCTTGCCCCAGCCGGGGCCGCGCATCGCCAGGGCCGCTTTCGCGGCGGGCTCCTGTCGCGCGAAGGCGATGAGGAGCCCGACGGCGAACATGGTCGGCAGCAGGGCCGACCCTCCGTAGGAGAACAGCGGCAGGGGAACACCGGCGATCGGCAGCAGACCGAGCACCGCACCGATGTTGATCACGGCCTGCGCCGTGATCCAGGTGGTCACCCCTCCCGCGGCGAACCTCACGAAGGGGTCCTCCGTGCCTCCGGCCACGCGGATACCCGCATAGCCTAGAGCCGCGAACAGGGCGAGTACCGACAGCGTCCCCGCGAGACCCAGTTCCTCACCGGTGACCGCGAAGATGAAGTCGGTGTGCGCTTCGGGCAGTTGGCCCCATTTCTCCACGCTCGCACCGAGTCCGGAACCGAACCATCCGCCCGAGGCCAGAGCATAGATTCCGTGCGCGGCCTGCAGGCAGGGAGCCCCCTCGCCCCCCGGATCGGTGGCGCCGATGCACTCGAAGCGCCTCATCCGGTTCGCACTCGTCTTGATCAGCAGCGCACCGATCGCACCGGCCACCGCGAGCACGCCGACGAAGAGCCGGGTGGGCGCCCCGGCCGTCCACAACAGGCCGAAGAGGATGGCCGCAAGGATGATCGAGGTGCCCATGTCACCGCCGAGCATGATGAGTCCGAGCAGCATGAAGGCTCCCGGGACCAGGGGCACCAGCATGTGCTTCCACTGGGTCAGGAGCCGCATGTCCTGCTTGCGGGCGAGCAGGTCGGCACCCCACAGGATCAGCGCCAGTTTGCCGAACTCGCTGGGCTGGAGCTGGAAGGGGCCGCCGAGCGAGATCCAGTTCTGGTTGCCGTTGACCGAGTGCCCTATCCCGGGGATCTGCACCAGCACCATGAGGAAGACCGCGCCCACCAGGATCGGGTAGGCGAGCGCCCGGTGCAGCTTCACCGGCATGCGCGAGGCGGCCAGCAGCAGCCCGGTGCCGAGCAGGGCCGCGAAGAACTGCTTCCGGAAGAAGTAGGAGGGCACCAGCTCGTAGCGGAGGGCCGTGATCATCGAGGCGGAATAGACCATCACCAGGCCCAGCGTGGTGATGAGCAGCCCTGCACCGATGATCACGTAGTACGCCGTGAGCGGCCGGTCCCAGGCCTTGCGGGCCCGCTCGTACAGCTGCCGCACACCGCTGCCCAGGGGACGCCTCGGAGGCGCGGGAACGCGCCCTCCGCCGCGTACGGCGGAAGGCCGACGTGTCCCGGCGATCTTGCTCGGCATGGTCGCTGTCCCCTCCAGTCGTGCCCGGTCCGGCCGGACCCCCGCTGGTCGGGTCAGGCGTCCCCGGTGGCGGCGAGGGCGCGGACGGCGTCCGCGAAGGCCTCGCCCCTCTTGTTGTAGTTGGTGAACATGTCCATCGAGGCGCAGGCGGGGGCGAGCAGGACCGTGTCCCCGGGGCGGGCGAGCCGGGCCGCCTCGCGGACCGCATCGGACATCGCCCCAGTGTCGGTCCGGTCGAGGTCCACCACCGGGACCTCCGGGGCGTGTCGCGCCAGGGCTTCGCGGATCAGCGCACGGTCCGCCCCGATCAGGACGGCCCCGCGCAAGCGCTTCGCCGACTTCTGGACGAGCTCGTCGAAGGTCGCCCCCTTGGCGAGGCCACCGGCGATCCAGACGATCGGGTCATAGGCGGCCAACGAGGCTTCGGCGGCGTGGGTGTTGGTGGCCTTGGAGTCGTCGACGTACGTGACGCCCTCGACCTCTTCGACCAGTTCGATGCGGTGCGGGTCGGGCCGGAAGGCCTTGAGCCCGTCCCGCACCGCCTTGGCCTCGACGCCGAAGGCACGTGCGAGGGCGGCAGCGGCGAGGGCATTGGCGATGTTGTGCGGGGCCGGGGGCTGGACGTCGGTGACCTCGGCCAGCTCCTGGGCGTTCTTCTGCCGGTTCTCCACGAAGGCCCGGTCGACGAGGATGCCCTCGACGACGCCGAGCTGGGAGGGGCCGGGGGTGCCGAGGGTGAAGCCGATGGCCCGGCACCCCTCCTCGACGTCGGCCTCGCGCACCAGGTCCTCGGTCACCGCGTCGGCGACGTTGTAGACGCAGGCGATCCGGTTGCCCTCGTAGACACGGCCCTTGTCGGCGGCGTACGCCTCCATGGAGCCGTGCCAGTCGAGGTGGTCGGGCGCCAGGTTGAGCACGGCGGCCGAGTGGGCGCGGACGGACGGCGCCCAGTGCAGCTGGTAGCTGGAGAGCTCCACGGCGAGCACGTCGTACGCGTCCCCGCCGAGGACGGCGTCGAGCAGCGAGACTCCGATGTTCCCGACGGCGGCGGTCCGCAGACCGGCCGCCTCCAGGATCGACGCGAGCATCCGCACGGTCGTGGTCTTGCCGTTGGTGCCGGTGACCGCGAGCCAGGGGGCGGCCCCGGGGCCGCGGAGGCGCCAGGCGAGCTCGACGTCCCCCCAGATCTCCACGCCCGCCTCGGCGGCGGCTGCGAAGAGGGGCTTGTCGGGCCGCCAGCCGGGCGTGGTGACGATCAGCTCGGTACCGGTCGGCAGGGTCGCACCGTCGCCGAGGCGGACGGTGATGCCCGCCCGTCGCCCGCCCTCGCCGGAGGCGCTGCGCGCGGCGGCCCACTCCTCCAGCTCGGCGGCCTGCGCCCGGGAGCGCTCGTCGTCACCGTCGTTGACGACGGTCACGAGTGCGCCGAGGTCGTACAGGACCCGGGCGGCCGGAATGCCGGACACCCCGAGCCCCGCGACGGTGACCTTCTTGCCGTTCCAGTCGAGCTGTTCTGTCACTTCTCCGATGCCCATCCCGCGTAGAAGAGGCCCAGGCCCACGATCACGCACATGCCCTGGATGATCCAGAACCGGACGACGACCAGGACCTCGGACCACCCCTTGAGTTCGAAGTGGTGCTGGAGGGGGGCCATCCGGAAGACGCGCTTGCCGGTCATCTTGAACGAGCCGACCTGGATGATCACGGACATCGTGATCAGGACGAACAGGCCGCCGAGCAGGGCCAGCAGGAGCTCCGTGCGGGAGCAGATGGCGAGGCCGGCGAGGGCACCGCCGAGGGCGAGCGAACCGGTGTCGCCCATGAAGATCTTGGCGGGCGAGGTGTTCCACCAGAGGAAGCCGAAGCAGGCGCCCATCAGCGCGGAGGCGACGACCGCGAGGTCGAGCGGGTCGCGGACCTCGAAGCAGGCGTTGGGGTTGGTCAGGGTCAACGCGTTGGCACAGGACTCCTGGAACTGCCAGAGGCCGATGAAGGTGTAGGCGCCGAAGACCATCACCGAGGCCCCGGTGGCCAGACCGTCCAGGCCGTCCGTCAGGTTCACGCCGTTGGACATGGCCAGGATCATGAAGAGTGCCCAGACCACGAAGAGCACCGGGCCGATGGCCCAGCCGAAGTCCGTGATGAAGGAGAGCTTCGTGGAGGCCGGGGTGAGGTCGCGCGCGTCTGCGAACTGCAGGGAGAGCACGGCGAAGGCGATGCCGACGATCAGCTGACCGGCCATCTTCGCCTTGGCCCGCAGACCGAGCGACCGCTGCTTGACGATCTTGATGTAGTCGTCGAGGAAGCCGACCAGCCCCATGCCCGCCATGAGGAACAGCACCAGGACGCCCGAGTACGTCGGGTCCTCGCCGGTGATGACCTTGGCCAGGGCGTACGCGATGAGCGTGGCCAGGATGAAGGAGATGCCGCCCATGGTGGGCGTGCCCTTCTTCCCGGCGTGGCCGCGCGGACCGTCGTCCCGGATGAACTGCCCGTACCCCTTGCGAGCAAGGAGCTTGATCAGCAGCGGCGTGCCGATCAGGGTCAGGAAGAGCCCGATGGCCCCCGCGAAGAGGATCTGCCTCATCGGCCGGTGACCTCGCCCTCGGTGTCGAGGAGCGCCAACGCGACCTGTTCGAGACCGACCGACCTGGAAGCCTTCACAAGGACGATGTCCCCCGGGCGCAGCTCACTGCGCAACAGGTCGACAGCCGCCTGCGCGTCGGACACGTGCACCGACTCCTCACCCCACGAACCCTCGTTATATGCGCCCAGTTGCAGCCAGGACGCTTCCCTGCCCCCGACCGCGACGAGCTTGCTGACGTTGAGTCGGACGGCAAGCCGTCCGACCGCGTCGTGCTCGACGAGCGATGCGTCACCGAGCTCGGCCATCTTGCCGAGCACCGCCCACGTACGAGCCCCCCGGGCCTGTGCGGCCCGCCCCATGGCCGCGAGCGCGCGCAGGGCGGCCCGCATGGACTCGGGATTCGCGTTGTAGGCGTCGTTGACGATCGTCACGCCGTCCGAACGCTCGGTGACCTCCATGCGCCAGCGCGACAGGGTACCTGCCTCGGAGAGCGCGGTGGCGATCTCTTCGACGGGCATGCCCAGCTCGTGCGCGACGGCGGCCGCTGCGAGCGCGTTCGACACGTGGTGCTCACCGTACAGGCGCAAGGTCACGTCACTGCACCCGGTGGGTGTGTGAAGCCTGAAAGAAGGCTGTCCGTTCTCTGTGAGGTGGACGTTCTCGGCACGTACGGCCGCTTCGTCCGCTTCGCCGAACAGGGTCACGCGGGCCTTGGTGCGGCTCGCCATCGCGCGGACGAGCGGGTCGTCGGCGTTGAGGACCGCAACGCCCCCCTCCTCGGCGGACGGCAGGGCCTCGACGAGCTCGCCCTTCGCCTCGGCGATCTGCTCCCGACCGCCGAACTCGCCGATGTGGGCGCTGCCCACGTTGAGGACGAGGCCGATGCGCGGCGGGGTGAGGCCGGTGAGGTAGCGGATGTGCCCGATGCCCCGGGCGCCCATCTCCAGGACCAGGTGCCGGGTCTCGTCGCTCGCGCGGAGCGCCGTGAGCGGCAGGCCGATCTCGTTGTTGAGCGAGCCGGGGGTCCACACCGTGGGTGCGTGACGTTCGAGGACCTGGGCGATCAGGTCCTTGGTGGAGGTCTTGCCGGCCGAACCGGTGAGGGCGACGACATCGGTGCCGAGCCGTTCGACGACCGCGCGGGCGAGGGCACCCAGCGCGGCCTGAACGTCGTCCACGACGACGGCGGGAACGCCGACGGGGCGGGTGGCCAGCACGGCCGCCGCACCCGCCGCGACGGCGCGCTCCGCGTAGTCGTGGCCGTCGACGTGCTCACCGGCGAAGGCCGCGAAGAGGCTGCCGGCCCGCACTTCGCGGGAGTCGATGACGACGGGCCCGGTGATCCGGGTGGCCGGATCCGGTATGTCGTGTGCCTGCCCGCCGACGATTTCGGCGATCTCGGCGAGGGAGAGGGCGATCACTGCTTCATCCCTGACTGTTCTCGTGGCTGTCTTCGCCCTGGTTGTCCCGGGCGTTCTGTTCGAGGATCGCTGTGCGCAGGACCTCGCGGTCGTCGAAGGGGCGGACGACCCCGGCGGTTTCCTGCCCCTGCTCGTGGCCCTTGCCGGCGACCAGGACGGTGTCGCCGGGCCTGGCCCGGGCGACGGCCGCGGCGACGGCCGCGGCCCGGTCCGGCTCGACCAGGACGTCGCCGCGCTCTTCCGCGGGCACCTCGGCGGCGCCGGCGAGCATGGTGCTGAGGATCGCGAGGGGGTCCTCGGAGCGGGGGTTGTCGGAGGTCAGGACGGCGGTGTCGGCGAGCCGGGCCGCGGCGGCGCCCATCGGTCCGCGCTTGGTGGTGTCCCGGTCGCCGCCGCAGCCGATGACGACGTGGAGGCGGCCCTCGGTGACCTCGCGCAGGGAACGCAACACCGATTCGACGGCATCGGTCTTGTGGGCGTAGTCGACGACCGCGAGGTACGGCTGCCCGGCGTCGACGCGCTCCAGGCGGCCCGGCACACCGGGAACGGCGGCGATGCCCTCGGCAGCGGCCTTCGGGTCCAGGCCCGCGACGGCGAGGGTGGCGATCGCGGCGAGGGTGTTGGCGACGTTGAAGGGACCGGGCAGCGGCGCGGTCGCGGGGATCCGCTCGCCCCCCGGTCCGACGGCGGTGAACGTCGAGTCGTGCGAACCGAGGACGAGGTCCTCGGCGCGCCAGTCGGCTTCCGTGCGGCCCTCGGCCGAGAAGGTGACGACCGGGACGGTCGCCTCCGCGACGAGCCTGCGGCCGTACGCGTCGTCGAGGTTGACCACTCCCCGGCGGCTGCGCTCGGGCGTGAAGAGCGAAGCCTTGGCCCGGAAGTAGTCCTCCATGTCGGAGTGGAACTCCATGTGCTCCGGGCTGAGGTTGTTGAAGACCGCGACGTCGAAGACGCAGCCGTCGACCCGGCCCAGCACCAGGGCGTGGCTGGAGACCTCCATGGCGACGGCCCGGACGCCCCGCTCGCGCATGACGGCGAAGAGGGCCTGGAGGTCGGTCGCTTCGGGGGTGGTGCGCTCGGACTTGATCCGCTCGTCACCGATCCGCATCTCGACGGTGCCGATGAGACCGGTCCCGTGGCCGGAGCCACCCGGTCCCTCCCGTCGCCCGCCACCACCCTCGATCGACAGCGCTGCGCGCAGGCCCTCCCGTCGCCCGCCACCACCCTCGATCGACAGCGCTGCGCGCAGGCCCCCTTCTACGAGGTACGCGGTGGTGGTCTTGCCGGAGGTGCCGGTGATGCCGATCTGGAGGAGGTCCTCGCCGGGGCGTCCGTAGATCTCGGCGGCGAGTTCGCCCATCCGGCCCCGCGGGTCCTCCACGACGAGGACCGGCAGACCGGTCGTGGCGGCGCGGTCGGCACCCGTCGGATCGGTGAGGATCGCGACGGCGCCGAGGCCGGCGGCCTGGGCGACGAAGTCGGCACCGTGGGTGCGGGCGCCGGGCAGGGCGGCGTACACGTCCCCGGGGCGCACGGCGCGCGAGTCGTGCGTGATGCCGGAGACCTCGGCGGTCCCGGGTGCGTCGATCCCGAGCTGCGCGGCCAGGTCGCCCAGGGGTGTCGGGCGTCCCTGCTCCGGCCGGGGCGGGGTGGTTCGGTACTGATCAGCGTGTGGCACGGCGGTGAGCGTACCGGGCGCAGCGGGTGCGGGGCTAAATGAGCCGGGGGCGTCGCCGGAGTTCGATTTCCGGTTTCCGGAACGGGGGGTGATCGTCGTCACTGTGGTGCTCCCGGGGTGTCACGGGGTGGAGGCGGAGAAGACCGGCAGCCGGGCCGGCTGTTTGCCGGTCGGTGCCACGTGCAGGGTCTTGAGGGCGAATTCCATGACCCTCTTGTAGATGGGGCCGCAGATCTGGCCCCCGAAGTAGCTGCCCTTGGTGGGGTTCTGGATGGCGCAGTAGACGGTGACGCGGGGTTCGTCGGCGGGGGCGAAGCCCGCGAAGGAGGCGGTGTACCCCTTGTAGCGGCCGAGCTCGGGGTCGACGCGGTTGGCGGTGCCGGTCTTGCCCGCGACGCGGTAACCGGGGATCGCGGCCTTGTTGCCGGTGCCCTCTTCGTCGTCGACGACCGACTCCAGCATCTGCGCGAGGGTCTTGGCCGTCTTCTCGCTGATGACCCGGGACTCCTCGGGCTTCGGCGCGGCCGAAAAGCGACCGTCCGGCCCCTTGGCGCCGCGGATGAGGGTCGGTTCGATCCGCACGCCGCCGTTGGCGATGGTCGAGTACACGGAGGCGGCCTGCATGGCGTTGATGGAGAGTCCCTGGCCGAAGGGGATCGTGTACTGCTGCGAGGTGGACCAGTCCCGGGGTTTGGCGAGGATGCCCTGGGTCTCCCCGGGGTAGCCCAGGCCGGTGGGACGACCGATGCCGAACTTGCGCAGGTAGGAGTAGAGGACCTCGTTGGACTCGGCCTGGTCGGCCCCGAGTCGGCCGGTGGCGAGGATGGTGCCGATGTTGCTGGACTTGGCGAGGACGCCGTTGAGGGTCAGGTGCCAGGTGCGGTGGTCGACGTCGTCCTTGAAGAGCCGGTCACCGCGGTGGAGCCGGTTGGGGACGGTGACGTGGGTGTCGGGGGCGGCCTTGCCCTCCTCCAGGACTGCGGCCATGGACATGACCTTGCTGGTGGAGCCCGGCTCGTAGGCGTCCTGGAGGGCGGCGTTGCCCATGGCGGCGGCGTTGGCGGCGGACAGGTCGTTGGGGTCGAAACCGGGGGCGTTGGCCATGGCGAGGACCTCGCCGGTCTTCGTGTCCTGCACGATGACGTAGCCGCGGTCGGCCTTGGACTTCTTGACCTGCTCGGTGATGGCCTGCTGGGCGGCCCACTGGATGTCCCGGTCGATGGTCAGCTCGATGTCGGAGCCGGGGACCGCGGGGGTGCCCTGGGAGCCCGCGGTGGGCACCTGACGGCCGCCGGACTGGGTGAAGCGGATCTTGCCGTCCTTGCCGGCGAGCTCTGCGTCGAGCATGGATTCGAGGCCGCCGGCGCCGCGCTCCTCGGCGTTGACGTAACCCAGTATTCCGGCGGCGAGCTCGCCGTTCGGGTACACGCGTTTGGTGCTGGGCTCGCTGAGGACGCCGCCGAGGAGGTTGACCCCGTTGCCGCCGACGCCCGCGGCCTTCTGCCCGTAGACCCTCTTGAGGTCCTTGATCTGGTTCCAGACCTGCGGGGTCTGCTTGCGGGCGAGGAGGGTGTAGCGGGACTTCGGGGTGCGGAGCTTCTTCGCGAGCTCGGCGGGCTGCTTGCCGAGGATCGGGGCGAGGAGCGCAGCCGCCTGCTCGGGCGCGTCGGCGACCTTGGCCTCCTCTGCGGTGAAGAGCTTGGGGTCGGCGGTGATGTCGTAGGCGTCGACGCTGGAGGCCAGCGCGATGCCGTTGCGATCGGTGATCTCACCGCGCTCGGCGGAGAGCGTGTACTCCTGGAAGCGGTATCTGTCCGCCTTGGCGGCGTACGCACTGGCGTCGACGGCCTGGACCTGGAGCAGCCGGACCACGAAGACCAGCATGACGAGGGTCAGCCCGAAGGAGATCAGACGCAGCCGGGGCCGGGGGCTACCGAGCCGGAGGGGCCGGGGCTGGCGGGCGGGGGGCCGGGGCGCCGGACGCTTCGCGGCCGGGCGGCGCGCTGGGCGGGTTCCGGGCGTGCGCGCCCCGGCGGCCGGACGGGGGCGCGCGGGCCGGGCGGGGCCGGGGACGCGACGGCGGGGTGGCTCCTTGGAGGGCACGGGTCGGTCACCTGCCGGAAGTCGTCGGGTCGGTCGCGGGCGGATGCGCGGAGGTGGGCCCGGAGTCCGGCGGGGTCGTGCCGGTGGCTGCGGGTCCGTCGCCCGCGGGCGGCGTCGGGGCGTCGGCGGGGTCGGACGGCTGGGCCTTCGGGTCCGCCGTGGGGGTGGGGCTCGGTTGGGGGGCGACCGCGACGGAGGGCTCGCCGAGCACCTTGCCGTCCGGTCCCAGGAAGGCGGGGCTGCCGCCGGGAACCATGCCGAGCTCGCGGGCCCGACGCTCCAGGGCGTCGGGGGCCGAGCGGTCGTCCACGTCCCGCTGGAGCGCCTGCTGCTCGTCGGTGAGCTCGGTGGTCTCGTGCTTGAGCTCGTTCAGCTTGAAGGAGCCCTGGTTGAGGGCCGAGTTCAGCAGGAGCAGGGTGATCAGGCCACCGCCGAGCAGCACCACGACGAGCAGGACGAAGGGGGTGCGGGCGGCCGAGCTGGGCCCGGACGGCATGAGCCGTCCAAGCCGCGCGGCCCGTCCTTTGAGGGGCCCCTTCGCCGTGCTCACCGAAGGTCTTCCCGGATGCGTTCGGCCCCCCGGAGCCGGGCCGGGGCGGCACGCCGGTTCTCGGCGACCTCTTCCTCGGTGGGCAGCTCGGCGCCCCGGGTGAGGAGCTTCAGGCGGGGCTGGTACTTCTCCGGGACGACCGGCAGGCCGGGCGGTGCGGTGGTCGCCGCACCGGCTGCGAAGACCTGCTTGACGATGCGGTCCTCCAGGGACTGGTAGGAGAGGACGACGACCCGCCCGCCGACGTTGATCGCCTTCACGGCTGCCGGGATCGCCTTCTCGACGCTGTCCAGCTCGCGGTTGACCTCGATGCGCAGGGCCTGGAAGGTGCGCTTGGCCGGGTTGCCGCCGGTGCGCTTGGCGGCCTGCGGCAGGGCGTCGCGGATGAGCTCGACGAGCCGGGCGCTGTTGGCGAAGGGCTCCTTCTCGCGCTCGCGCACGATCGCCGAGACGATCCGCTTGGCCTGTTTCTCCTCGCCGTACGCGCGCAGGATCCGGACCAGTTCGCCCGCCGGGTAGGTGTTGAGGACCTCGGCGGCGCTGATGCCGGCCGTCTGGTCCATCCGCATGTCGAGCGGGGCGTCCTGGGCGTAGGCGAAGCCGCGGTCGGCCTCGTCCAGTTGCATGGAGGAGACGCCCAGGTCGAAGAGGACACCGTCCACCGAGGGGATGCCGAGTCGGTCGAGGACCTCGGGCAGCTCGTCGTACACCGCGTGGACGAGGGTGGCCCGGTCTCCGTACGGGGCGAGCCGCTCGCCGGAGAGCCGCAGGGCCTCCTTGTCGCGGTCGAGGGCGATGAGCCGCACCCCGGGGAACCGCTGGAGCAGTGCCTCGCTGTGCCCGCCCAGGCCCAGGGTGCAGTCGACCACGACCGCGCCGGGGCGCTCGATGGCGGGGGCCAACATGTCCAGGCACCGCTGGAGCATCACCGGGACGTGTCGGTCGTTGCTCAATGCGCCCTCTCAGGTCCGGCGCGGAGGCACGTACCGCGCGAGGAGGCCGAGCCGTAGGTACCGCCGCACACACGGGGGAGAAACCGCGGGAAATCGCTCGTTGTCTCCGTGAACTCCGCGTCACTTTAGTCCACGGGACCCGCCGGTCAATCAACTGACTGGCGCGTCGCACGGCCGTGACGAGCCGGTCGGACGTTCCGGACGGCTCACCCGTTCGGGGGCGGGATCGCCCGCTCTGTGGGGTGGCTCACATCACGGCCCGTTGACGTCCTTTGTCCCGCCTCACGGCGGGCCCGCACGGGGTGTGCCCCTTAACGTCGGAACCATGTCGACCTCCGCACACCCCTCCAGCGACGCCCCGAGCACCGGCTCCGCGGTCACCGACCGTCTCGTCGGGGCCAACGCACGCTACGCGTCCGACTTCACCGATCCAGGAATGGACGCGCGACCCGTCCTGCACGTCGCCGTGGTCGCCTGCATGGACGCCCGTCTCGACCTGCACGCGGCCCTCGGCCTCGAACTGGGCGACTGCCACACCATCCGCAACGCGGGCGGCGTCGTCACCGACGACGTGATCCGCTCCCTCACCATCAGTCAGCGGGCCCTCGGCACCCGCAGCGTGATGCTGGTACACCACACGAACTGCGGCCTCGAATCGCTCACCGAGGACTTCCGGCACGAACTGGAGGACGAGGTCGGCCAGCGACCGGCCTGGGCGGTCGAGGCCTTCCGCGACGTCGACCAGGACGTCCGGCAGTCCATGCAACGGGTGCGGACCTCGCCCTTCCTGCTGCACACCGACGACGTCCGGGGCTTCGTCTTCGACGTGACGACGGGCCTCCTGCGCGAGATCGACCCGACGTAAACCACCAAAGCCCCGTTTTTCCCTCCCGATTGTCCGCGGGCAAGTGACACGACCCGGCCACGGCAACAAGAATGCTCGGACGACAGTTCCGAAAGGCCGAGGAGGGCCGGGGTGACGACCTATGACGATCGAGCGAGCCTTGCAGATCTGACCACCACTGTGGAGCGCGTCCGCAGGGCGGTGGAGGGTGTGATCGAGGGCAAGCCCGAGGTCGTACGGCTTTCGCTGACCGTGCTGCTCGCCGAGGGGCACCTCCTCATCGAGGACGTCCCCGGCGTCGGCAAGACCATGCTGGCCAAGACCCTGGCCCGGTCCATCGACTGCTCGGTGCGCCGCATCCAGTTCACCCCCGACCTGCTGCCCTCGGACGTCACCGGCGTGTCGATCTTCGACCAGCAGCAGCGGGACTTCGAGTTCAAGCCGGGTGCGATCTTCGCCCAGATCGTGATCGGCGACGAGATCAACCGCGCCTCGCCGAAGACCCAGTCGGCGCTGCTGGAGTCCATGGAGGAGCGTCAGGTCACGGTCGACGGCCAGACGTACGAGCTGCCCAGTCCGTTCATGGTCGTCGCCACCCAGAACCCGGTCGAGATGGAGGGCACCTACCCGCTGCCCGAAGCCCAGCGCGACCGCTTCATGGCCCGGGTCTCCATCGGCTACCCGAGCCCCGAGGCCGAACTCCAGATGCTCGACGTGCACGGCTCGGTCTCCCCGCTGGACGACCTCCAGCCGGTCGCGCACGCCCATGACGTCCTGAAGTTGATCGAGGCGGTGCGCGGGATCCACGTCGCCGACTCCGTCCGCAGGTACGCGGTCGACATCGTCGCCGCCACCCGCACCCACGCCGACCTGCGGCTCGGTGCCTCCCCCCGGGCCACGCTCCACCTGTTGCGGGCCGCCAAGGCGTCCGCGGCGCTCAGCGGTCGCGAGTACGTGCTGCCCGACGACCTCCAGGCGCTCGCCGCCCCCGTCCTGGCCCACCGGCTGTTGCCGACCGCCCAGGCGCAGCTGAACCGCCGGACCGCCGAGCAGGTCGTCCAGGACATCCTGCAACGCACCCCCGTACCGTCGACGGCCCCGCCCGCCGCCGCCCCGCTCTACGGCCAGCAGCCCGGCGCCCGGCGGCTGTGATGACGACCGCCACCGCGCCGGACGACCAGCGGGGCGCCGACGAGGGCCGGGGCGGTGTGCGGGCCGCCCTGGGCGGCCTCACCACCCGCGGCCGTTCCTTCCTCGCCGCCGGGGTGGCCGCCGCCGTCTGCGCGTACGTCCTCGGTCAGGCCGACCTGCTGCGCGTCGGCCTGCTGCTCGCGTCCCTGCCCCTGATCTGCGTCCTGGTGCTGCACCGGACCCGTTACCAGGTCGCGGCCTCCCGCCGGCTCACCCCCCAGCGGGTGGAGGCCGGGGCCGAGGCGCGGGTCCAGCTCCGGGTGGAGAACGTCTCCAAACTCCCCACCGGCCTGCTGATGCTCCAGGACCACGTGCCGTACATGTTGGGGCCCCGCCCCCGCTTCGTCCTCGACCGGGTCGAGGCCGGCGGGAAGCGCGAGGTGTCCTACCGGGTCCGGTCCGACCTGCGCGGACGGTTCCCCCTCGGCCCCCTCCAGCTGCGTCTCAGCGACCCCTTCGGGATGTGCGAGCTGACCCGCTCCTTCAGCGCGTACGACACCCTCACCGTCGTGCCCCGGACCGAGGCGCTGCCGCCGGTGAAACTCTTCGGCGAGGCCTCCGGTTACGGCGACGGGCAACAGCGCTCCCTCGCCCTCGCCGGCGACGATGACGTCATCCCCCGCACCTACCGCCACGGCGACGACCTGCGCCGGGTCCACTGGCGCTCCACCGCCCGCTACGGCGAGCTGATGGTCCGTCGTGAGGAGTTCCCCCAGCGGGCCCGTTGCACCGTCCTCCTCGACACCCGCCGGATCGGCTTCGAGGGCGCGGGGCCCGACTCCGCCTTCGAGTGGGCGGTCTCCGGTGCCGCCTCCGTCCTCCTCCACATGCTGGAGCGGGGCTTCGCGGTCCGGCTGCTCACCGACACCGGCAGTGCGGTCCCGGGCGAGGGCTCCGACGGATTCGCCGGATCGGTGCAGGACTCGGCCGACACCGCCGGTCTGATCATGGACACCCTCGCGGTCGTCGAGCACTCCGAGGGGGCCGGCCTCTCCCGCGCCTCCGACGCGCTGCGCGGCGGCGCCGACGAACTCCTCGTCGCCTTCCTCGGGGACCTCGACGAGGAACAGACGGCCCTCGCCGCCCGGATGCGCGGACGGGCCGGCGCCGCCGTCGCCTTCGTCCTGGACTCCGGCACCTGGCTCACCGCGGGCTCGGTCACCGGCTCGGTGGACGAACGGGTGCGGGACCTACGGGAAGCGGGTTGGACGGCGCTGGCCGTGCCCCCCGGGGCCCGACTCACGGACCTGTGGCAGCAGGCGGCCGGGCTCCGGCCCGGTTCCGTCGCCGCCGAGACGCACGGAGGACGGTCATGAGCGGCCCCGCACGGTTGACGCTTGCTTCTTGGGGCGCCACCCTGATGGCCGCCGGGGCGCTGCTCCCGCTCGTGAAACCGGCGACCTGGATCTTCACCGCGGCCCTGGTGCTCGGCCTGGTGAGCGGGGTGGGCACGCTGGCCCGGCGGGTGCCGTTGGCCCGGTCGTTGACCTTGCTCGCCCAGACCGTCGTGGCGCTCCTCTCGCTGACCGTGTTCTTCGCACGGGAACAGGCGGTCCTCTGGTGCCTCCCGGGCCCCCGGGTCCTCGATCACGCGGCCGAGCTGTTCCGGGCGGGTGCCGAGGACGTCGGCCGGTACGCGATCCCCGCACCCGACACCGAGGGCATCCGGCTGATGCTGATCGGTGGCGTCGTCGCGATCGGCCTCCTGGTGGACGCCCTCGCGGTGACCTTCCGCAAGGCGGCCCCGGCCGGCCTGCCGCTGCTCGCCCTGTACTCGGTGGCCGCCGGCCTCTCCGGCGGCGGGGCCGGCTGGCTCTGGTTCCTCCTCGCGGCCTCCGGTTATCTGCTGCTGCTCCTCGCCGAGGGACGGGAACGGCTCTCCCGGTGGGGTCGGGTCTTCGGCGCCGCACACCGCTCCGGCCGGCCGGGCTCCGGCATCGCCGACGGCCCCGCCCTCGCACCGGCCCGCACCGGTCGACGGATCGGCGCCGTCGCCATGGGCATCGCCCTGGTGGTGCCGTTGGCGCTGCCCGGTCTCTCCGGCGGCGTCTTCGGCGGCAACGGCGAAGGGGGCGGGGGCCTCGGCAAGGGGGGCACGATCTCCGCGGTGAACCCGCTGGTCTCCCTGCAGAACAACCTGCGCCAGCCGGAGGACCGGGAGGTCCTGCGCTACCGGACCAACGCCCGCGACACCGGCAACCTGTATCTGCGGCTGGTCGCCCTCGACCAGTTCGACGGCATCTCGTGGAAGTCCTCGGTGCGCCCGATCGAGGACCTGCCCGAGCAGCTGCCCTGGCCGGACGGGCTCTCCCAGGGCGTCCAGGTCACCGAAGTGACCAGCAACTTCGTGGCCTCGGAGGCGTACGAGCAGAAGTGGCTGCCCATGCCGTACCCGGCCGGCCGGGTCGACATCGACGGACGCTGGCGGTACGAGCCGGCCGGCCGGATGCTCGTCGGCGACGACAAGCAGACCACCAAGGGCGCCCGCTACCAGGTCACCAGCCTGGACGTACAGCCGACGGCGGAGCAGCTGGCCGGTGCCGGGCCCGCTCCGGAGAAACTGCGCCGCGAGTACACCAAGGTTCCCCCCTCGCTCCCGTCCGACGTGAAGCAGACGGCCCTGACGGTCACCGAAGGAGCCCGCAGCGACTACGAGCGGGCGGTGAAGCTCCAGGACTGGTTCGCCCGGAAGGGGGGCTTCCGGTACGACGTCGAGGTGGTCTCCGGCACCGGTGTGCAGGCGATCTCCCGGTTCCTGAAGGACAAGGAGGGCTTCTGCGTCCACTTCTCCTTCTCCATGGCGGCGATGGCCCGCTCGCTCGGCATCCCCGCCCGGGTGGCCGTCGGCTTCATGCCGGGCACGACACAGACGGACGGCTCGGTGTCCGTCGGCATCCGGGACGCCCACGCCTGGCCCGAGCTCTACTTCGAGGGGGCCGGGTGGACCCGGTTCGAGCCGACCCCCTCACGGGGTTCCACCCCCACGTACGCCCGGGAGAACAGCCCCTCCGGAACGGCCACCGGTCCCGCCCAACCGCAGCAGAGCGCTTCGGCGCAGCCGGCCGCCGCGCCCAGCGCCTCGGACGGCTGCACCCCGCAGTTGCGCCGGTTGGGGGACTGCGGCCCGGACAAGGCGGTCGCCGAGGCCTCCTCGGACGATGCGGGCCCGGGCCTCGGGACGGTGCTGTTCTCCCTCGCCGTGCTGCTCGTCCTCGCCCTCCCGCTCCTCCCGCTGCTCTGGCGGACCCGGGTGCGGGCCGCACGGCTCGGCCCGGGCGGGGCGCGCGGGGCCGGAGGGACGGCGGCGCGGACGCTCGCGGTGTGGCAGGAGGTCAACGACACCGCCTGGGACCACGGCGTCGAACCGGACGAATCCTTGACCCCGAGGAAGGCGGCGGCCCGGATCGTCAAGCTCGGTGAGCTGCGGGGCGAGCCCGCCGAAGCGGTGCACCGGGTGGCACAGGCGGTGGAGGAGGTGCTGTACGCGCCCCGACCGCAACCGGTGGCCGGCCTGGCCGAGGAGGCGGGTCGGGTCCGTGCGGGGTTCCGCGCGGGCGCTGACCGGCGCACCCGGCTCCGGGCCCTGCTCGCTCCCCGTTCGGCCGTCCGCGTGCGTTGGGACGCCTCGCACCGCTGGTCCGCCGCGAAGGCCGCGGGGACGGCCCGGCGCACCGCTCTGGTGGCCCGGTTCCAGCGCCGTCCACGGGAGGCCGGCTGACGGGGCCGTCCCGGGGTCCTCGTCCCGGCGAGGACCCCGCACGCCCGGTCCGCCGTTTCCCGGGGGCTCCGCACCCCGCTCGGCAACCGCACCGGAAGGGACGTCGAGCGGGACGCGAGGGTCAGGGACGCCCCGCTCCCCAGGTTCACGTCCGCCGGGCGGAACACGAGCCGGTCGGACGTACCGGAGCGTTCGGAGGGACACCGGCCGGGAAGGCACCGGAAGCGACCGAGCCCCACGGGACAGCACACCGGAGTGTGCCCGTCCGTGGGGCTCGGTCGATGTCCGAGGGGGCGGGGCTGCCGCTCAGGAGGCCGTCAGTGGCCGCCACCCTGCTGCTCGTCGCGGCGGCGCTGCCACCGCTCTTCGATCCGGTTCATCATGGAGCGTCGCTGCCGGGGCTGACGGCCGCCGGCCGCCTTTCCGCCCTTGGTCTGCTGCTCGCCCGGCTTCGGCGCCTTGCGCCATCCGGTGACCGCCAGGACCGCGCAGCCCAGCATGACGAGGAAACCCACCACGCTGATCCAGATCTGCTGTGCGACCATTCCGGCCATGAGGAGCGCGATACCCACCAGGAAGCCGGCGACTGCCTGGTAAACCCGTCGCCGGGTGTACGTACGCAGTCCGCTTCCCTCGAGCGCTGTCGCGAACTTGGGGTCTTCGGCGTACAGCGCTCGCTCCATCTGCTCGAGCATTCGCTGCTCGTGCTCCGAGAGCGGCACGGAGTCCTCCTAGTCGTCGGTCGCGGGGGCGACCGGTTTGCGGCCCTTTCAGGATAGGCAGGGAATCGCCCCCGTGAAACCCGCCCTCACTGCCGAACAGCCAATCCGGGCCGCCATGCGGATCGGTTGCTGAGGCGTTGATTCCCCAGCCCCTTGCCCGTCATGCCGGATGATGTCCTCCGATCATACGGGGCGAAGCGGCTCATCGGGCGGGCTGTGGCCTACTCCATGGAGCGTTGCGGCCCGCACCGCCGAACGGGTGGCGGTTTCGGTCAGCTCCGCTTCTCGCCGAGAACGTGCAGCTGGGTGGCGATGGCGTGGAAGGAAGGCAGCTCGGCCGCAGCCGCCTCCAGCTTGAGGAGGGCCTCGGCGGCGCCGGGCTCGGTGTCGACCAGGGCGCCGGGAACCAGGTCGGCGAAGACCCGGACGCCGTGCACGGCACCGACGTCCAGACCGGCCTTCTCGGACAGTTCTGCGAGCTGCTCGGCGGTGAAGCGCCGGGGCACGGGGTCGCCCTCTCCCCAGCGGCCCGCCGGGTCACCGAGGGCGTGCCGGGCCTCGGTGAAGTGACCGGCGAGGGCCCGGGCCAGGACGGCGCCGCCGACCCCCGCGGCGAGCAGGCTGAGGCTGCCCGCCGGACGGAGCGCGGCGACCGCGTTCCGCACGCCCTCGGCGGGGTCGTCGACGTACTCCAGGACTCCGTGGCAGAGGACCGCGTCGTACTCCTCCCGCCCGACGACGTCGAAGAGGCCCCGGATGTCGCCCTGGACGCCGGTGACGAGGTCGGCCACGCCGGCTTCGGCGGCGCGGCGCTCCAGCGCGAAGAGCGCGTTGGGGCTGGGGTCGACGACGGTGACCCGATGACCGAGGCGGGCCACCGGCACCGCGAAGTTTCCCGAACCGCCGCCCGTGTCGAGGACGTCGAGGCTGCCCTTCCCGGTGGCCTCGACCCGGCGGTCCAAGGCGTCTTTGAGCACGTCCCAGACGACGGCGGTGCGCAGGGAGGCGCGCGACGGGCGCGACGAGGCCTCTCGACCGAAGACAGGGGAAGGGTCCGGCACGGCTGTTGACTCCTCGGTGACGGGTACGGACGCTCCCCACCCTATGGCCTCGCTCCCGCCTTTCGGATCATCCGTCGAGCCCGTCCTCTCCGGGCCGGCCGGGCAGCGCCGCCGGGAGGCCGAGCAGCCGCTCGACCAGGCGCAGGAAGTATGCGGCGTCCCTGAGCAGGTCGTCGGCCTCGCGCTGGGTGGCCGCGCTGCCGACCCCTGCTTCGGCGAGGGCCCTGCGGGGGGCGCCGGCCGCGAAGAGGGCGCTCCACTCGGCGAGCTCGGGCGCCAACTCGACGAGGAGCTCCCATGCACTCCGTATCCGTTGCCGGCGACGGGGCACGGTGTCGGGCCTGCCCCGGGCGGCGAGCACGGCGGCTGCGGCACGGAGGGCGGCGAGGTGGGCCGCGGCGTACCGCTCGTGGGGACGGTCGAGGACGGCGGCCTCGGCGAGTCCGGCACGGGACTTGGCGAGCAGGTCGAGGGCGGCGGGCGGGGCGGCGGAGCGGCGCGGGACGGAATGGACGCCGGACGCGGGTCCGGGCTGCGCGGGAGCCATGCCGAGCCTCCTGTTCGTCATGCGGCGGCGCTGTGACCGTCTGCGCCCATCGTGCAGGCACCCACTGACACTCGGGCTGACCTGGTGTTTTGCCGGATCAGCTACCGGGCGGTAACTTTTAGACTGACCAGTCAGTCTAAAGATGGGGAAGTGGGGGGTGGATCCGTTGGGAGCGGAAGCCGGGAAGCAACCGCACGGTGCCGCCGTCGTCGCGGACGGATTCGGATTGAAGGGACCGCGCGGTTGGGTGTTCCGCGACGTCTCCTTCCGGGCCGGGGCCGGCTCACTCGTGGCCATCGAGGGCCCCTCCGGCTCGGGCCGCACCTGCCTGTTGCTCGCGCTCACCGGCCGGATGCGGGCGAAGGAGGGCCACGCCGAGATCGGCGGTTTCCCGCTGCCCCGGAAGATGGCCGCCGTGCGCCGGATCAGCGCACTGGGCCAGGTGCCGGGCGTCAGCGAGCTCGACCCCGCCCTCACGGTCGGCGAGCACCTGCACGAGCGGGTCCTCCTCCAGCGCCGCTACGACGGTTCCGTGCGGGCGTTCCTCCAGCGCCCCGCCGAACGGGCGGCGGCGGCCCGGGCCCGGATCGAAGAGGCCCTGGAGACCGCCGGACTGGACCTCGAAGCCCTGCCGAAGGGCCCCCGGACTTCCGTGCGGGACCTGGAGCGGCTGGAGGCGCTGCGGCTCACGATCGCCCTCGCGCTGATCGGCCGTCCCCGGCTGCTCGCCGTGGACGACACGGACCTGAAGCTCTCGGACGCGGAGCGCACGGAGGTCTGGGCGCTGCTCCGCTCGGTGGCCGGGGCCGGGACGACGGTCCTCGCCGTGTGTGCCGAGGCTCCCGCGGACGCCCTGCGCGTCACCACCGTGGCCGGGCCCGCGCGGGACGCCACGGAAACGGGGCCGGCGCGGGGCGCCACGGAAACGGGGCCGGCGCGGGGCGCCACGGAAACGGGGTCCGTGCAGGAGGTTGCGGAAGCGGAGCCGGCACGGGACACCACCGGGGGCACCCGGACCACGGGAAGCACCGCGGACGCCGAGCGCCCCGCGCCGACGGCACCCCCCGCACCCACCGGGGAGACCGGTGGCGCCCGGCCCGCACGGGGGAACGACACCGACGGCGCCGCACCCTCGCCGGCCGGCGAGCAGCACGACAACGACGACACCGAGGAGGGGGCAGCCGATGCGCTCGCCGAAACTGGCCGCGCTTGAGCTGAAGCGCTTCGGCAGGGGAAAGCTGCCGAGCGCCGCACTCATCGCGATCCTGCTGTTGCCGCTGCTCTACGGCGCCCTGTACCTGTGCTCGTTCTGGGACCCGTACAGCAGGCTCGACAAGATCCCCGTCGCCCTCGTCAACGAGGACCGGGGCGCCACCGCCGGGGGCAAGGAGCTCCACGCCGGTGACGACATCACCGAGGGGCTCCTGAAGAGCAAAACCTTCGAGTGGCACCGGGTCAGCGACGCCGAGGCACGGACCGGCGTGGAGAACGGGACGTACTACCTGTCCCTGACCATGCCCGGTGACTTCAGCAGCCGCATCGCCTCGAGCTCCGGCGACTCCCCCGAGACCGGTGCGCTCCGGGTCCGGACCAACGACGCCAACAACTACATCGTCGGACAGATCTCCCGGACGGTCTTCTCCGAGGTGCGCACCGCGGCATCGACGAAGTCCTCCCGCACCTTCCTCGACAAGATCTTCATCTCCTTCTCCGACATCCACGACGCCACGGAGAAGGCCGCCGAGGGTGCGGCCGACCTCAAGCAGGGCGTGGACAAGGCGAAGGAGGGGTCCAAGAGCCTGTCGGACGGCCTCACGGACGCCAAGACCGGCAGCGGCGACCTGGCCGCCGGCCTGAAGAAGCTCGACAAGGGGGCCACGGAACTGGAGAGCGGGTCCCGCAGGGTCGCGAACGGCACCCAGTCCCTCGCCGACAAGGTGAACGGCAACGCCGACAAGGTCCGCCCCTACCTGGCGAACAACGGCAAGTCGATCCGCGACACGGCCCGGCTCGTCTCCGACTCGGTCACGGCCGCCCAGAACAACCTGGACGACCTGGTCCGGCGCGCCCCGATCGTCCGCTCCGCCGCCCACAAGGCCGACGACGACCTCGCCGAGCTCCACCGCTCGGCGTGCACGGACGCCTCCGTCCCCGTCACCGAACCCGGGTTCTGCGAACTGCTCAAGAAGGCCTCGACCAGCGCGGGCGACGTCGCCACGATCGCCGACGACGTGCACGAACTCACCAAGGACGACGCCGAGGACCTGAAGACCCTGGACGCACGGCTGACCAAGCTGAAGAAGCAGGCCGACGAGCTGGCGGCCCGCGCCCCGCACCTCGACGAGGACGTCGAGGACGCCATCAAGAAGATCAACGAGCTCAACGCGGGCGCGAAGAAGGTCGCGGAGGGCGCCGACCGCCTCCACACCGGCATCACCGAGGCCAGGACCGGTTCGGTCAACCTGGACACCGGCGTCGGCAAGCTCAAGAAGGGCGCGAGCGATCTGGACGGCGGCCTGTTCAAGCTGGCCGACGGCTCCGGCACCCTCGCCACCGGCCTGAAGGACGGCGTCGACCAGATCCCGGACTACGACGAGCAGGAGCGCGACCGCCGCACGGAGGTCATGGCCGATCCGGTGCAGCTGGCCTCCCAGTCCCTGCACAAGGCGCCGAACTACGGAACCGGTTTCGCCCCGTACTTCATCCCGCTCTCCCTCTGGGTCGGCGCCATGGTCGCGTACATGATCATCCAGCCGCTGAACCGGCGCGCGCTCGCCGCGGGCGGCTCCGCCTGGCGGATCGCGCTGGCCGGCTGGCTCCCGGTGGCGGCGATCGGCGTCCTCCAGGTCGGGGCGCTGATGTCCGTCCTGCACTGGGGCCTCGGGCTCCAGATGACCCGTGCCGCGGGCACGATCGGCTTCCTCCTCCTGGTCACCTGCTGCTTCGCCGCGATCATCCAGTGGCTCAACGCCCGCTTCGGCGCGGCGGGCCGGATCCTGGTGCTCGCGTTCCTGATGCTCCAGCTGACCTCGGCGGGCGGCACCTATCCCGTGCAGACCAGTCCGGCCTTCTTCAGCGCCGTCCACCCCTTCCTGCCGATGAGCCACGTGGTCGAGGCGCTGCGCCGACTGATCACGGGCGGCGGGACGGGGCCGGTCTGGCAGGCCTGCGCGGTCCTGATCGCCTTCACCGCGGGAGCGCTGGCCCTGACGGCCGTCTCGGCGCGCCGCAAGCAGGTGTGGACGCTCGACCGCCTCCACCCCGAACTGTCGCTCTGAACCTGTGAGAATCGACGCCATGGACAGCAGCAGCACCCGACGTCAGGCCACGCGCGCGAAGCTCTACGAAGCGGCCGTCACCCTCATCGCGGAGCAGGGCTTCTCCGCGACGACGGTGGGCGAGATCGCCGAGCGGGCGGGCGTGGCCAAGGGCACGGTCTACTACAACTTCAAGAGCAAGACCGAGCTCTTCGAGGAGCTGCTGCGCCACGGGGTGTCGCTGCTCACCGCCTCGCTGAGCTCGGCGGCCGAGGAGACCGCCGAGCACGGCGGGAGCCGGATCGACGCGCTGGACGCGATGATCCGGGCGGGCCTCGTCTTCATCGACCGCTATCCGGCCTTCACCCAGCTGTACGTCGCGGAGCTCTGGCGCACCAACCGGGCGTGGAACTCGACGCTCCTCGTCGTGCGCCAAGAGGCCGTCGCGGTCGTCGAGGGGGTGTTGCGCGAGGGGGTCGAGGGCGGTGAGCTGAGCGAGGAGATCGACGTGCAGCTGACGGCGGCGGCGCTGGTCGGCATGGTGCTGGTGGCGGCCCTCGACTGGCAGGCGTTCCAGAGCGAGCGTTCGCTCGACGACGTGCACGCGGCGCTCTCCCGCCTGCTGCACGGCCGCGTCGGCGGGCGCTGACGCGGAAGGCCCCCGGAGGGAAGGCGGACCGGGCAAAACAGAAAGGCCGGTGCGGCGCGGCGCGCTCCCCCCGAGCCCCGCCGCACCGGCTTCTTTCCTTCACGCACCCCCCGTGCCGGCGGTCGCACGCCCCCGTGCCGTGCCCCCGCCACCGGCAGGCGCACGCCCCGTTCCGCAGCCCCGTGCCGGCGGTGCCGGAGCCGTGCCCCTTCCGTGGACTCCACTCTCTCCTCCGGACACCGACGGGCCCATCCGCACAGCTACTCATCTCGACCCCTAGGTACGGATACTCAGTCCTGGTTACGATCACGGGCGTGTCCGTACTCCCCCTGGTGTTCACCAGCGGCTGGGCGAGCGGGATCAACGCGTACGCGGTGGTCCTGCTGTTCGGCGTCTTCGGCGTGACCGGGCTGGCCGACGACGTGCCCGCCTCCTTGCAGCGCACCGACGTCCTCGTCGCGGCGGGCGTGCTCTTCCTGTGCGAGGCGGTGGCGGACAAGATCCCGTACGTCGACTCGATATGGGACTCCGTCCACACGGTGATCCGGCCGATCGCAGGAGCCGTCGTCGGCGCCCTGCTGGCCGGGCAGAGCGGTTCGCTGCCCGAACTGGCGGCGGGCGCGGTCGGCGGTTCGACGGCCCTGCTCAGCCATTTCGTCAAGGCGGGGACGAGGATGGCGGTCAACACCTCGCCCGAGCCCTTCTCGAACGTGGCCCTGAGCCTGGCCGAGGACCTCGGGGTGGCGGCGATCGTCACCTTCGCGGTCTTCCACCCGGTGGCGGCTGCGGTCATCGCGGCCGTCCTGCTCCTGACGGGCCTGGCCGTACTGGCCTTCCTCGCCCAACGGATCCGGCGCTTCCGGCGCCGAAGGTCCCAACGGCGGGAGGAGCGGCGGCTCGCGACCACGGAGCGGAGCCCCCGCGCCCAGGCCCCGCCCGGCGGGTCGGAGCACCTCTGACTCCCCCGGCCCCGCCCCGGCCCGCCTTCCGGTCGTGCCGGTTCCGGCCTGGCCCCGATCCGGTCGGAGGGGCCGGCTAGGCTCGCCCGCATGGCACGGATTGTGGTGATCGGCGCGGGTCTCGGCGCCATGGCGGCGGCGGCCCGACTGGCCGTGGCGGGCCACCGGGTGACGGTGTACGAGCGGGCGGGGACGTACGGCGGTGCGGTCGGCAGGTTCGAGCGGGAGGGCTTCGCCTTCGACACCGGTCCGGGACTGCTCCACCTGCCCGCCGTCTACCGGGACCTCTTCGTGAAGACCGGCAGGAAGCCCCTGGAGGAGTGCGTCACCCTGACGCAGGTCGACCCGGCGGCGCGTCACGTCTTCGCCGACGGCACCCGCGTCGACCTGCCGAACGCCTCCCGGGCCGGCACGGTCGCCGCGCTGGACGCGGCGCTCGGCGCCGGTACCGGGGCGAGCTGGGGCGACTTCCTGAACCGGGCCCGCGAGGCCTGGGACCGGACCCGGCGCCCACTCCTGGAGGAGCCGCAGCCGGCGGATCCGGCTCCCCTGGCCCGTGAGCCGTACCCGGCCGCGAAGGCGGGGCTGCTGCGCCGTCCGACGACGACGCTCGCCCAGATCGGTGCGCGGGAGCTGCGCGACCCACGGCTCGCCGCCCTCCTCGACGCGTACGCGTGGTCATACGGTTTCGACCCGGCCGCCGCCCCGGCCGCCGCCGCCGTCCTGCCGTACATGGAGCAGACCTTCGGCAGCTGGTACGTGGGCGGGGGCATGCGGGCGCTCGCCGACGCGGTGTACGAGCGCTGCCGGGAACGACGGGTGGAGTTCGTCTTCGACGCGCCGGTGGAGGAGGTGCTGGAGGAGGACGGCCGGGCGGTCGGCGTCCGGCTGGCCGGCGGCGGGACCGTCGGGGCCGACCACGTCGTGTGGGGCGCTCCGCTGCCGGCGCTCCACCACGACCGGGCCGGCGGCCGGGAACGGGGCGGCCTGCCGCCGCTCCGGCGAACGGACGGCACCAGCCGGGTGACGGTCTGTCTGGCCCTGCGCGGTCCCCGCGAAGAGGACGCGGCACACCGGACCGTCGTGCACGGCGGGGACGGCCGACCAACCGTGACCGTGCTGCGGCCGGACGACCCGGTGCTGCGGCCGGACGGGGACCACGAGTCGGTGACCGTGACCGCGACCGTGCGCACCGACCGGGAACGGGACGCGGAGTCCTTCGCCGACCTGATGGTCGAGGCGGCCGGGCGGGCGGTTCCGGGGCTCGCGGGGCGGCTGCTCTGGCGGCGGGTCCGCACCCCGGAGGACGTCCGGCGGGACACCGGTGCGGCCGAGGTGCCGGGACCCGCGCTCGCCGGGGCGCACGGCCGGTTGCTCCCGGCCGCCAACGTCTCTCCGTTGCCCGGGCTGTACTTCGCGGGCGGTTGGTCGCATCCGGGCGGCGGGCTCGCCCATGCGGGCATGTCGGGCGCGCTGGTGGCCGGACTCGTCGTGGAGGGAGCGGACTTCCGCGGCTCCCAGTAGGGCGTCGGAGGGCCGGGGGGGGACGCTTCAGTAGCGGTACTGCTGCTCGTCCGGGTGCGGCTCGTGGCCGTAGGGCTGCTGGGGTTGCTGGGGCTGCTCGGTGTCGCGCTGTTGCGGGACCCAGACGCCGCCGGGCGGGGTGTCGTACGTGTAGGAGGGGGCGTAGGGGTCGCCGTGGTACGGGTCGTACTGCTGGTTGTCCGCGCCCGGGCCGATGTACGGGTCGGAATACGTGGCGTACTGCTGACCGGCGCCGTCGTAGCCGTAGGCCGGCTGCTGCCCGTAGGAGGAGTGGTCGTATCCCGGCTGCTCGTATCCCGGCTGCTCGTACCCGGACGCGTAGGAGTCGTACCCCGGCTCGTAGCCGGCGGCGTCCGCGGTGTGGCCGGTCGGACCCGTGCCGTAGACGCCGTACTGGCCGGTGTCTTCGGGCATGGGCTCGGGCGCGTAGACCGCGGTCGTCTCGGCGGCGGTCTCCGGGTGGTCGCCGTGGAGGGAGTCGGAGCGCTCGGCTCCGCCCTGGCCCGCGCCGTACCCGGCGTCCTCCGGACCGTAGTGGGCATCCGTGGTGTCGTACGAGAGCTCGGTGACCTCCAGGGTGGGTCCGGCCGCGGCCGGCGGGCCGGCTTTGCGGCGACGGCTCGCACCCGGGGTTCCGCCGATCGCCCAGCCGGTGGAGAAGCCGCGGCGGAAGGAGAGCGTCACATAGGTCTGGCCCACGGCGAAGGCGAGCGCCCCGACGACGATGACCGCGACCGAGGGCAGCAGGACGCCCAGGACCACACCGAGGAAGCCGCTGAAGGCGAGCAGCCGCCATCGCAACCGCGCCTTGTACTGGAGGAGGACTTCTCCCAGCAGCCACAGTGCGACCACGCCGAACGCGATGTAGAGGACCGTCCACCCCATGTCCCGCCGCCCCTCTCCACGGTCACCGCCGCGGGTCGGGGCGGGTACGACCGGTCACGACTGCTGGTGCAGTCCGAGATTCTCGTAGATCTCGAGCGTCGCGGTGGAGCTGTTGAGCGTGATGAAGTGCAGTCCGGGGACGCCCTCGGAGAGCAGGCGTGCGCAAAACTCCGTCGCGAACTCGATACCGATGGAGCGTACAGCGGCCGGATCGTCCTTGACGGCGAGGATGCGCTCTTTCACATCCGCGGGGAAGGCGGCGTTGCTCAGTTGGGGCAGCCGGTCGAGGGTCTTCACGTTCACGACGGGCATGACCTCGGGGATGATCGGGGTCTCGCAGCCCGCCTTCACGACGCTGTCGCGGAGCCTCAGGTAGTTCTCCGGATCGAAGAACATCTGGGTGATGGCGTAGTCGGCGCCCGCGCGGCACTTGTTCACGAAGTGCCGCACGTCCGTGTCCCAGTCGGTGGACCGGGGGTGCATCTCCGGGAAGGCGGCGACGCCGACGCAGAAGTCACCCGACTCCTTGATCAGCTGGACGAGTTCGGCGGCGTACTTCACGCCCTCGGGGTGCTCGACCCACTCCCCCAGCGGATCGCCCGGCGGGTCACCCCGGACGGCGAGCATGTTGCGGATGCCCGCGTCCGCGTACTGGCCCAGGATGTTGCGCAGCTCGGCGACCGAATGGTCGACGGCCGTGAGATGGGCGACGGGGGTGAGGGTGGTGTCGGAAGCGATCTTCTGCGTGGCCTTGACGGTGCCGCCGCGGGTGGAGCCGCCGGCGCCGTAGGTCACCGAGACGAAACTGGGGCCGACCGCCTCGACCCGGCGCATGGCGTTCCAGAGCACCTGCTCGCCCTTCTCGGTCCGGGGCGCGTAGAACTCGAAGGAGTACGACGTGCCACCGGAGGCGAGGATCTCGCGCACCGTTCGTGCGCGGTCCGATCGGACGGAAGCAGTACCAAGGGCCATACCGGCAGGTTAGACGGGGTCCAGGGTGGCGTGGAAACGGTGTCCGAGTAATGGACACCTTTCTGGACACCCGTCCGGGCTGCTCCTACGCCTCGGCGCGCTCGCGGACGCGCTTGGCGAGGGCGGCCGTTGCTGCTGCCGGATCGGCGGCCTCGGTGATCGCACGGACGACGACGATCCGACGGGCCCCCGCGTCCAGGACCTCGTCGAGGTTGGTCTCGTCGATGCCGCCGATGGCGAACCAGGGCCGGTCCTGGGTCAGGCCCGCCGCGTACCGCACGAGGTCGAGGCCCGGGGCGTACCGTCCGGGCTTGGTGGGGGTGGGCCAGCAGGGGCCGGTGCAGAAGTAGTCCACGCCGGGTTCGGCGACGGCAGCGGCGACCTCGTCCTCGGCGTGACACGAACGGCCGATCAGCACCCGGTCGCCGAGGATCGCGCGGGCGGCGGGCACGGGCAGGTCGCCCTGCCCGAGGTGGAGGACGTCGGAACCGATGGCGTGGGCGACGTCGGCCCGGTCGTTCACCGCGAGGAGCCTGCCGTGGCGGCGGGCGGCATCGGCGAAGACGGCGAGGTGCTCCAGCTCCTCGCCGGCTTCCATGCCCTTGTCACGGAGCTGCACGACGTCCACGCCGGAGGAGAGCACGGCGTCGAGGAAGTCCGGCAGGTCACCCTGGCGCTTCCGGGCGTCGGTGCACAGGTAGAGCCGGGCGTCGGCGAGCCGGGTGCGGGGCGTGGACATGGGTGGGTTCCCCCGTTCGTGCGCCGGTGCCGCGGCGTCCGACCCGTGCGGGGCGGACGC
>NZ_JBHYMF010000069.1:0-35229 GCF_042742855.1 Streptomyces sp. NPDC058877
GGTCCACAGGGTCTGTCCCCGCAGGCCCCATCGGCGGAGGTGCACGTTGGCGGCGAGGAATCCGGTCGTCGCGGCCCGCTCCATCAGGGCAACGGGGTACTCCGTGCGGACCAGGTCGCCGGCGACGGTGACGGTCGGGTCGGGGGTGCGGACGGTGGGCCGGTCGCGATGGCCCCCGACGACGAAGAGGGGGCAGTCCGACCTCAACTCGTGTCGCTCGTCGACGATCCGTGCCGCGCGGGTCTCCGGGTAGACGCGGTGCAGCTGTGCGACGAGTTCCGCCGAGGTTCGATGCCGTTCGGCGGCGGGATCGAGGGCGTACGCGTGCAGTTCGACCACCGAGCCGCGGGTCCGGGCGGCCCAGCGGGCCGCTTCGCCCTCCCAGCGTTCGAGCACGCTGACGTTGTCGAGGGGGCCGTATCCGCTGGTGCCGAGGAAGCCCGGTCTGTCCGTGCGCACGGGCCGGTCGAGCCAGAGCCGCGAAACCAGGAAGGGCGGTGCCGTCCGGAGCGAGGCGACCCGGTTGCGCCAGTCCTCGTCGCACAGCATCGGGGACCGCGAGGCGATCGAGCGCAGGCCGTCCGTGTCCACGGCGAGGACGAGGGCGTCGACCTGCTGCGGGCCGGAGGCGGAGGACACCGTGTGGCCTCCGCCGGGTGTCGGGTCCAGCCGGTCGACGGCGGTCCCCACAAGGATGCGGACCCCATGGCTCCGTAGGTAGTCGGCGAGGGGGTTCCACAGCGCCCGGGGGTAGGGCTCGTCGGGAACGTCGAAGAGCAGTCCCTCGGAAGAGCCGAGGAAGTAGATGTGGAACATCAGGACCAGCTCGGCGGCGGAGAGCTCGTCGGGGTCCGCGAAGAAGCTGCGGGAGAACACCTCGAAGGCGAGGTGTTGGGCCGCGGGCGGGAACCGGATGCCGTTCAGGAAGTCCCGTGCGCTGACCCCGTCGTAGCGGTGGTAGACCTCGGGGAGGCTGACGTCGAGCAGGGGCAGCGCCGCGGAGGCGTTCATGCGGGCCAGGTCCCGCCAGCCGAAACTGGGGCTGAGGGCGACGAAGCCGAGAGCGCTCCAGGGGGGCGTGCGGGGCACCCTGGCGAAGCCGTCGGACAGTCCCGAACCGTGCTGCAGCGGATAGTCCGGAAGGCCGGTGAGGTGGTCCAGGCCCGGGTCGATGCGCCGGAGCAGCCCCCGGAGGTTGTAGTACTGGCGGAAGAAGGCGTGGAATCCCCGACTCATGGTCACCGTCGAGCCGTCGTTCAACACCTCCGACCATCCCGCCAGTCGCCCGCCGAGCACGGGCTCCCGCTCGTAGAGGGTGACTTCGACCCCTCGTTCGGCGAGGACCGTGGCCGCCGCGATCCCTGCGATTCCTCCTCCGACGACGGCACAGCTCGGTCGCCGACCGGGCAGCGGTCTGCTGCGCCCCTGGTGGGCGGGGAGCCTGACGGCCTTGCGGTCCCGCCCGCGCGGGGCGGAGCCGGGAGGGGGAAAGCGCATGCGGAAGCTCTCTCTCGTGACGAAGGTGCCGTTGGTTCAGGTGCGACGGCCGAGGAAGGGGAGCTCCGCAGTGGTGCGGAGCATCGTGAGGACGGGGGTGTGCAGGCCGATGCGGAATTCATCCAGCGGTCCCGTCCCGCCGTCCAGGAAGCGCAGCAGACGCTCGGCCGGGACCTCTTCGAAGAGTCGGGTGAAGAAGTCGGGGCCGGAAATGCGACCCGTGTCGATGCCCCGGAGGAGGATCGCGTCCATGGCGAGGGAGCGCCGGGGGTAGGCGGGCGGGGGAAGCGGCTCGCGCCCCGCGTGCACGAGGGAGGCCACGGCCTTCGTCTGGCGCTGGATGGCGGCGAACGCGTACCCGGTGGACGGTCTCACCGCCCCGCCGGCGCTGCCGATCCGGAAGGTGCTCCTCCCTGCCCGGCGCGGATGCCTGGCGTCCGTCATCGCGATGCGTCCCTGTTCCACGGCGCGCACCTCGAAGGACCGGAGCCCCAACAGGGAGCCGGTGTAGTGGCGCAGGGCCTCGTCGTAGGAGTCGTCGGAGAGCGGAGCAGCGCTGAACTCGGTGTACTCCACCAGCGCGCGGTGCGGGGTGAGCGGCAGGACGTATCCGAAGGAAAGGCCGTGCGGCGGTTGCGCGGTGCGGAAGTCCATGAGGTGGACCGCGTCCGGGGCGAAGGCGGCGCGCTCGGTGTGGACGAGCCACCCCTTGAAGTGCTGGAGCAGTCCGACGCGAGCGGGTGGTGCCGGGGACGGCGGTCGGGAGTCGAAGGCCCAGCGGGCCCGGATGCGGTGCTCGGTGCCGTCGGCGGCCCGGCAGATGACGGTGACGCCGTCGGGCCGGTCGACGATCTCGCGGGCGACGGCCTCGACGCGGCGCAGCCCGGTCAGCCTCGGCCGGAGTCCCCGGTCGAACGCGTCGGAGGAGAGCATCTTGTAGCGGAGCCCGCCCAGGTCGCGGTGGAGGGCCCGCCCACCGGGTGCGTGGAGTCGCAGCCGCCCCCATGACGCGGTCAGCCAGTGGTCGTAGTCGCCGGCGCCACGCTCCCAGTAGCACCAGGTCCGCGGCGGGGGGCGGAGCGGGCCCGGGGGTGCCTCGACCAGGGCGACCGAGGGTGCGGCGACGCCGGCCGGAGGGGCGAGCAGGCGCCACGCGAGGGAGAGACCGGCTGCGCCGGCTCCGATGACGACGACGTCGCATTGCACGGGGCCGCTCTCCTCTCGGGTCCTCGGGTCGGCGGTGACGGCGTTCCCGGTGCTGCGGGACACCACGGTCGCAGGGGAATACCCCGGGAACGGCCCGGAGTACTCCGGACTACTGCAGGAGGGGGAAGCCCCACTCCCTCCTCCTGAACATCGCCGTGGTCGGTCAGGGGTGCAGGCCCCAGGCCGGATCGCCGCCGTCCTGGCGGGTCGTGCGGAAGTCGTGCGGGTCGAGTCCGGCACGCCTGACGGCCCGGAGCACCTCGGCGGTCCGCACGGCGTCGAGCCGGGGGGTGCGGGAGAGGACGAAGCCGGAGGTGCGGTCCCGGTCGGTCACCACGGCCCATTCGTAGTGGGCACCGAGACCGACCACGATGTAGTTCGCCTCGGTGCCGTGCCGGTAGCCGTCCCCCTCCGGGACGAAGGAGACGTTGAGGCGGGCGCGGCCGGCGTCGAGGGGCTTCGCCTCTCCCTCGATTCCGCTTCTGGTGCCCAGCCAGGTGGTACAGCTGTTGGCCACTGCAACCGTGCCGCGCACCGTCGCCGTGTACACGGCTTTGACGTCTTTGGCGCACTGGATCTCGAACAGTCTTGGTACGGAGGCGAGTTGCAGCCAGGTTCCGCTGTAGCGGGCGAGGTCCACGGACCCGACCGGGGGCACGTCCCGGGCGTCCCGGGCCGTCGCGGAGGGTGCCATCGGTCCGAGGGCGGTGAGGGCGGCCACCGAGGCGGTGACGGCGGTGGTGCGCCCTGTGGCGGACAGGCGTTGACGCATCGTCCGGATGCTCCTTCCCCGGTTTCCCGGAAGGGGTCGAGGAGCATTCGGCGGCCCGCACGTCACCGGATGCAGCCATTTGATTCGCACATCCGCACGAAGGGTCCCTGTCGGGCGTGCTTCCGCCGCTCGGCGCGGGACGGCGGAAGGGAGGGCTCGCACAGCGGTTCGGTGTCGAGGTCGTACAGGAAGCCTTCCTGTGGTGCCGGCGACACGACGCGGCCCCGGTCAACGGTTCGCGTCATGGGTCCGCACGCCGTCGCCACGGGCTGACTGCGCCCCCGGGTCCGACGGGGCGACGGGGCGGCGGGGCCCCGGCCGCCGGGCGTCAGTGCTCCTCGGCGGAGATCCGTTCCGTGCGCCCGCGCAGTTGGTGCGGTCGCAGCCGCTGACCGCGGTCGAGCCGGGGAACGGCGACCGGTCGGCGGCGTTCCGACGTCTCCCCCGGCAGGCGGTCCGTGAGGGGCCGGCGGGGATGCTCGTGGGGAGCGGGGGGCGTGACGCCCTCCTGCACACGGCATCCGAAGACGAAGGCGGCGATCAACACCGCCACGACGAGAACTCCGATCACGACGTGTATGAGAACCTCCGGCGCAGAGCGGGCTGCATGTCACTCCCCCTTCCAGGGGCTCGCCGTCCGTGGATGAGCGGTGGGGGCGAAAGCACCCGGTTGGCCGCATCGGGCCGGCGTGCTGACGTCTAAGGGCCCGGGAGCGCCGGCCGCGCCGAAGGGACGCCCACCGGGCCGGTCCTCGGTCGCCAGCCGTGGGCGCGCGCTCCCACCGCCGTCCGCTCCGGCCGGGCAGCCGACTCACAGGCCCGGGCGGAGTGCTTCCGGCGCCCCGTGGAGGGGTCGCGCTCGCTTCCGGAGGGAATTCCGGGGCCCCGCCCGCTGCCCGGTCCGGACGGAGCGGCAGCCGGTCAACCGGCGTAGGCCCCGCGGACGAGGCTCTCGCCCGAGTGCTCGACCTTGCCGTTGTAGGGCTGGAGCGACACGTCGACGACGGAGTACTCGTTCAGGTCGATGGTCTCGGGAACGGGCAGGGTCGCGTGCCCGTCGGGGCCCAGGGCCCCCATGGACACCAGCTTGGTGTGGGTGCTGTCCATGAGCCAGACCTCGAAGTAGCCTGCCGTTTCGGGCAGGCCCTTGACGGTGATGTCGAGGGTTCGCCGTCCGCCCTGGTCCTGCAGGCGTGCGTAACCGGCCGAACTGGCGCGCAGGCTTTCCAACCGCTGGCCGTCGGCGACGGTCTGCACCGCGGGTGCTTGCGGTTTCGTCAGCCACCAGGTGATCGCGCTGCCGGAGGCCGCACCGAGCAGGGCCGCGCAGGCCGCCAGGGCGACCGCGAAGCGACGGGTCCGCCGGCCGGCCCTCGGCGGTGACGTCGCCGTGGCCCCGCTCCGGCCACCGGTGGGGAAGGCGACGACCCGGTCGGGGATCCTGAGTTCGGCGGCGATCCCTTCCCACACCGTGTCCGGGGGCGTGAGCAGGTCCTCTTCTGCGATCACCGGTGTCCGCAGGGCCGCCACCACGTCGCGGAGGTGGTCCAGGTCCCGCCTGCACCGCGCGCACTCGCGCAGGTGGATGGATTCTGCTGGATCCGGGCCTTCCCCGAGTGCCATCATCGCCAAGCCCTGTTCATCGACGTGCTTCACCGTCCACCTCCAGCCTCTTCTTCAGTCGCGTCAGACCACGGCGGGTGTAGCTCTTGACAGTGCCGAGGGGCAGCCCGGTGCGTTCTGCGATCTGGGACTGGGAGAGGTCCTCGTAGAAGGCCGTCTTCAGCACGAGTTGCTGTTGTTCGGGAAGGGCCTCCATCTCGCGCGTCAGGGTCACGTACTCCAGCAGTGACTCGGTCAGGGGGACCGATTGCTCCGGGCCGCCCGAGACCGCCGTCACCGTCTCGACGTCCCGCAGGTGTCGTGCGCGGCGGCGCAGCGCATCGATGATCTTCTTGTGCGTGATGCCCAGGATCCAGGTCTTCAGGGAACCGCGGGTCGGGTCGAAGGTCTTGCGCCCGTCCCACGCTCCGACGAACACCTGCTGGATCACGTCCTTGGCCTCTTCGGCGTCACCGAGCTTCCGGACGGCCATGGTGTACACCAGAGGGCCCCATTGGCGGTACGCCTCGTTGAGGGAGGTCTCGCCACCTCCGGAGAACCGCTCTCCCAGACGGTCCGGCTGTTCGGCGCCCGCACCCGCAGTGCCCCCGGCCAGGACCTCGCCACCACCCCAGGGTGCCGTCACCGGGGCACCTCCGCCGCCGTGACGACCAGGTTGTTCTGGTATCCGCCCCCGTCGGGGAGGTACGGTCCGGCGCAGGTGATGAGCGTCAGCACCGGTTCCCCGTCGCGCCGGAAGGCTCCGGACTCGCCGAGGGCCGTCTTGGCGATCGTGCGCCGCGCGACGACGCGATAGGTCACCTCGGTCCCGTCGCGCCGTCCGAGGAGCACCCGGTCGCCTTCCCTGGCTTCACCGAGCACGGCGAGCACGCCCAGACCGCGTCCCCATCGCATCGACGTGGCCGACGATCACGGAGGATCCCCCTCCCGTGCCGGGGGCGGGGGAAAAGCGGTACCAGCCCAACCGGTCCGGATCCTCGGGGACCACCACTTGTCCGTCGGGGGCCACGCCCACGGAGTCGACGGGTGCGCGCACCCCGAGGCGGGGGATCGAGATGCTCTCCGGCGGGGCCGGGGGTCGCGCCGGAGCAGAACGGGGCTCCCCTGCCGGCGGCTGCGGGACGGTTGGGGTGTGCTTCTCGGCGGTCACCGTCGTCCCCGTGCCGGTCCCGGGGCTTCCGAAGTCGGCAGCGGCGTTCGGTTCGGCGGGCCGGAGAGCGACGCCGGAGAGGACCGCTGCGAAGGCACCGAAGAGACCCGCGATCAGCCCGAGTGCCTTCACCCGCCCGGTGCGGGGCTTGCCCATGGTGGAGGAGCCTTCCAGACGATGGGGACCGTCCGCCGCGGCCGGGCCGTCGAGGTCGACCGCGGCGGACGGGACGGTGGGGACGCGCGGGGTCAGCTGGCGTCGGAGCGGCGGCGCAGGAGGTAACCGGTGGTGCCGAGGGCCAGGAGGGCGGCGAGGGACACCGCGCCGATCCGGGCGCTCTGGTTGTGGGCGACCGCCTCTCCGGTCTCGCCCGCGGGGACGCCGGACGGAGCGGAGTGCATGCCGGTGATGCTCTGGGTCTTCAACGCGAGGTTCTGGTCCGCGGCGCTGCCCCAGGCGTAGACGATCGTGTTGCTGCCCTCGGCCAGGTCCAGCGTGGCGGGGCCGAGGGCCACCGTCTCGGTTCCGGCCAGCACCACGTCCGCCGAAATGCTGCCCGCGTCCACCTCGCCCGCCGCCTCCTTGGGGTTCTCCAACCCCTTGAAGACCGGGGTGCCGTCTGCGCGGACGTCCACGGCAGGCGCCGCGGCGACGTGCCGGACGGTGACGCGGGCCTTGCCGGCGGGAACCTTGGAGGTGTCGTTCACGTACGCGTCGAGGGCCGGCTTGCCGTCGGCCGTCAGGTGGGCGACCAGCGTGGCGTTGGCGCCGGCGGGCACCTCCACCGTCTTCTCGATGGCGGGGGTTCCCGCGGGGCCTTCCCCGTCCTTGAAGACCTTGATGTCATAGGAGCCCGCGTCGAGTTTCAGCGGATCGGTGAGCGTGCCCGGGGCGAAGTCCGGCAGCAGCTCCTCGTCACCGGCGTACACGTCCACGGTCAGCCCGGGCACGGCGTGCAGCACCGACACCGTGGCCTGTGCGTCTCCGGCCTGCGACGCGGCCAGGGCGGGAACTCCGCGGACACGGAGAGGACGACGGCGGTACCGGCGGCGAGGAGTGCGCCCGTCGTACGAGCGTTCATGGCGATCTGCCCTTCATCCGGTCGAGGTGACCTCGAACCTTGTGTTGGGGAGGCATTCGCCCGTCAGGTGCCGATCGGTTTCACCCGACGGCCGGTTTTTCCGGATGGCCAGGAGCCGGGAACGCACCCCTTTCCCGCACCGGAGGTGCGGTTGGCCACGCTCCGGGGACCGTGTGCCCGTTCGATGACCGGAGGACGGGCCCCGTGACCGGGACGCGGTCCGCCCCGCGGGAGCGGTCCCGCGACGGGCGGCTCCGTGCGGCCGTCAGGATCCCGCCGCGACGCGGGAGGTGGTGCTGGCGACCGCCACCACGGCACGCCGGTCGCGATCGGTCCATTCCGCGAGCCGCAGGCCCTCGCGGCCGCCCGCCTTGAAGCGGGCCTCGCCCCGCACCCAGAGGCGGAGCAGCTCCGCGTCCGGGTCCGGCGCGGTGAGGGCCTCGTCCACTTCGGCCTCGGGCAGCAGCCTCCGGAGCACGGGCAGGGGGCCGGGACGTCGGCTCTCGGGCTCCACGTCCACGCCGACCGGGCCGGGGCCGACCGCCGCCGCGACCAGTCCGTCGGCGTGGCTCAGGCTGACCCCGAGCCCGGGGTACCGGCTCAGGTGGGGGCGCCCGTGACCGCGCTGCCCGCACTCGGCGCAGAACTGCTCAGGGCCCGCGGCGTCCGGCGGGAGTCCGGTGAATCGGGCGATGCAGAACCGTACGAGGAGGCGGGCCGCCAGCACGTCGTCGCGGCGCCCCGGGACCCGGATCCGGTCGAGCCGTTGGCGTTCCCACGGGGCGAGCAGTCCCTCGTGGAGTTCCGGGTGGTCCAGGACCTCCCCGGTGGTCATGACCGCGGCCAGTGTCCCCGTGGTCGGAACGGTCGCGGTCGGAGGGGACGGGGGCGGCACGGTCAGACGCGCCGATGCGGTCGGGAAGGCGACCTCACTCGACCCCGCTCAGGAAGCGCTCCTGGACGCGGCCTATGGTCCGGAAATCGTCGATGGTGACTTCCTGGAGGTCGATGGAGCTCCCGGACAACTCTTCCAAGAGGTCGATGAACTCCAGGAAGTCCATGGAGTCGATGAGTCGGGCCTCGATGAGGTCCTCGCCGGTGTCGATGGGCCCTTCGAGACCCGGGTTCTTCTCGTGGAGCCAAGCGGTGATGGGTTCCATGGGGTGCTCCTTGCTGTGACGGGGTTCGTGCGCGCAGAGGCCGGGCGCGTGCCGGAGCACGTCCTAGCCGCGGGCGTCGCGGAGTCGATCAAGCGCCTGCTCGGGAGTGCCGTGGGCGAGGACCATCGCGTGGACCCAGCGTTCGACGCCGAAGGCGACACAGGCGCTGTAGGCGGGGCCCTCGGCTCCCGCGCGGATGTCGAGGCGCTCACCGAAGAAGTTGCGGTGCCGGTTGACGGAGGCGATGGCCGTGCCGTCGGGGGCGCTGAACTCGTGCTTGACGGGATCGAGCGCCATCAGGCGGGCCCGGGAGCCGCCCTTGTCGTAGAAGGGGTCGTCCGCCACGGCCCGGTTCAGCTCCAGTCCGAGGCTTGCGGCGGCCTCCCGGATGAACTCGGCTCCCCTTTCCAGGTGTTCGAGCGCTCCCTGTTTGGTGCCGAGGTAGAGGACCTCACGCATGTGGAAGCCCCACAGCCGCTTCAGCCCCTCGTAGTGGGTCTCGTTCCGGAAGCAGCGGCCGACCGCGGAGAGGCGCAGCCCGTCCTCGCCGACGTCCCGGCCCTCCAGGGAAAGGAGCAGGCCGTAGCAGGTGGCGGACGGCAGGAGGTAGCCGGTGGGGCGGAGCGGCAGTTCGGCCGGCGCCTCCCCGGCGGCGAGGCCGTCGAGGGCATCGGGGGCGAAACGTCCCGCGGAGACGCCGAGGTGGGGGAAGTTGCGGAAGAAGTCGAGACGGGCGAGCCCCTCCACGGAGAGCAGCGGCGGGCCGACCACCTCGGGGGCGGAGAGGCGTGCGGCCAGGCCGCCGAGGAGTTCGTCCAGTCCGTGCAGCAGGGCGGTGCGGACCGGGTCGAGGACCATCAGGCCGGCGCCGGGGCTCTTCAGACCGCCGACCGGCAGCACCGTCGTACCGGGTGTGCTCATGGAAAACCGCTCCCTCTGGGCGTGGGCGAACAGTCGAGGCGTGGGGTCTTCGTCGACCACGGCACGGCGAAGAAGCCGCCTGACGCACCATCAGGGACCGGACTACGCAAGGGGACCTTAGGCCAGCTCGCCCATGGTTGTCTAGACCAAAGTCGCCTCACTCCGGGCATCTCCGTCATGTACACCCCGCTTCCCTCGGGTCACCAACTGTGCTCATCGAGCACAGACTTGACAGGAGCCCTGGTCTAAACCAATTCTTCTGAGCGACGTGGCCGCCTGACCTCCGGCCACCGCCTCTGGAGGGACTCCATGACGACACCCGCCCCGTACCGCGCCGCCCGCCGCCCCCATCTGCACCGGGCCGCTTCGGACGTTCCGTACTTCAGCGCGGACGGCGAGTCGTACCTCGCCCAGACCACCCTGCGGGAGCTGAAGAAGTCCCGGCCGCTGCGGGTCCTCTCCGAGGACGACTTCGCCCACTGGCAGACGTACGGCTACGTCATCGTCCGCGAGGCGATCCCCGCAGAAGCCGCCCGGCGCCTGCTCGACTTCACCTGGGACTTCCAGGGCCTGGACCCGAACCGGCCGGACAGCTGGTACGAGGACCGGCCCTTCCGCTCGGAACTGGACCGACAGCTGCACGTGTACGGCTTCGTGGAGGCCTACCACCACCAGCTGCTCTGGGACAGCCGCCAGTCGCAGCGGGTCTACGACGCCTTCGTGGACGTCTGGGACTGCGAGGAACTCTGGGTCACCCAGGACCGGCTCAACCTCAACCCGCCCAACGTCAAGAACCGCGACCGCGCCCTGATCGAACCCACCGACCGGGGCTTCGACATCGAACTGCACTGGGACATCGACACCACGCTCGGCGTGCCCCCGCAGCGCGTGCAGGGCATCATCGCGCTCAACGACACCCGCCCGGAATCCGGTGGATTCCAGTGCTGTCCGGAGCTCTTCCGGCGCTTCGAGGAATGGAAGCCCGGCCAACCCACGGACCGGGACCCCCTCCGGCCCGCCGTGGACCGGTCGGAGTTCCCCGTCGTCCGGCCCGATCTGCACCCCGGCGACCTGCTGATCTGGAACGGGCTCCTCGCCCACGGCGTGGCCCGCAACACCTCCACCGACCAGGTCCGCGCCGTCCAGTACCTGTCGATGATGCCGGCACTGGAGGAGCACACCAAGCTGCGGAGGTCCCGTGTCGAATCCTGGCGTCACCTGCGCACCCCGCGCTGGAACCGCACCCTGGTCGGCGACCCCGTCCTGCACGAGTCCAAGCGCTACCCCACGGCCACCCTCAACGAGCTCGGCAGCCGTCTCCTCGGACTGACCTCCTGGCGGGACAGCGCCGGGGCCACGGCCAGGGGCACGAGCGGGGACCTGCACGGGCACGCGGACGAGGAGTCGTCGTGCGCCGCGTCTGCCTGACCCTGCCCACCAACCGCCCCTGTGCCGAAACCATCCGGGCGGTCGCCGAAGAAGCAGCGTACGGCGCCCGCCGCTTCGGCGTCGAGGTGCACCTGCTGGTCCTGGACTCCTCCGGGGCCGAAGCCCTCGCCGGGCACCGGGAGACCGTGGCCGCACTGCCCCCCGTGCCGGGCGTGGTCGTCCACCACCTCGACGAGACCGAGCAACGCGCCTTCCTGCACGGGGTGATCGCGCGGTCCGGCACCGCCGGGGCCGATCGACTGCTGGAGCTGATGCTGCCGTCCGGGGTCTCCTACGGCGCGTGCACCAACCGCGCCTTCCTGTTCGCCGAGGCCCTGGGCTGCGCCTCGGTGCACCGCCGGGACTCCGACAGCCGCTACCAGCACCTGGACGGCGAGCCGGTCTTCCCGATCCACCACGAGCTGGCGGCGCTCGGCCGTCGAGCCTCCGACGCCGCCGGACTGGTGAGCCGGAGCCGTCTCGACCCCGCCTGCGCCGACCGGCCGGTGGCACTGGTCGGAGGGTCCTTCGTCGGCGAGATGTCCGTGGACGTCGCGGAGATCCACAGCCTCGATCCCGCCGTCTACGAGGACCTCATCGGACTGACCGTCCCGGACGGGTATCCGGAGATCTGGCGCCGGAACCTCATTGCGGAATCGTTTCGGGGGGCCGGGACCACCGGGTTCACCCGTGACCTGAGCACGCTCACCTCGGTCAGTCCGATGCGCGTCGACATGTGCAACATCGCCCTCTCCCGCGCGGTCTACGGACGGGTTCCACTGCCGCCCGCCACCGACACCATCGGCAGCGACTACTTCCTCCTCCACCTCGTCCACGACGCCCGGCTGCCCGGTGTGCTGCACAACCGGCACATCATCAACTTCCACACCGGAGAGCGGCGTTCGGACCGGGGTTTCCTCGCCTACCAGCTGCGGTTCGTGAAGTTCCTGCTGGCGACCCCGCACCTGCGCACCGTATACGCGGGGACCGCCACGGCCGGTGACTCCCTGCTCGACGCCGGGGGCGAGATCCGCGCCTCGGCCGTCGCCGACCTCGTCCGGAGCAGCACCCGGCTCGACCCCCTGGAGAACGCCGAACGACTCGACGTGGTCGACCGCTCCTACCGCAAGCTCGGCGGTCGCTACGCAACGGCGGCGGACCTGCTCGCCGACCGCCGCGCGCAGCTCGTCGAGGAAGCCCGTGCGGACATGGCCGAATTCGCCCTCCTGATCGACGCTTGGGCAGCGCTGGTCCACGCCAGCCGCACCCACCGGCCCCTCCCGGAGGACACCGCATGACGAAGACCCACAGCCTCACCGTCCGCTACACGGGTGGCGAGGAACGCCGGGGGCCGGTGACGATGGGCCAGGCCAACATGATCCGCTGCATGCTGCGGGACGAACCCGAGCACATCAACATCCACGACGTGTGGCCGGTGCCCACCGGGACCCGCACCGAGGAGGTCGTCGACGCGCTGCGCGCCCTGGTGGTGCGGCACGAGGCACTGCGCACGACCTTCCCGCACCTGCCGGGCGAGGCTCCCCGCGAGCAAGTCGTCCACTCCTCCGGTGAATTCGCCGTCACCGTGCTCGACCACCCGGAACTCCCCGAGGAGTCGGCCGAGTACGCGGACGCCGTGGCCCGGCTCGGCCGCGTCGAACGCTTCCGCTTGGACCGGGACTTCGGCCTGCGGATCTCCCTCATCGCCCGGGCCGGCACCCCCGTGTTCGTCGCCCTGGCCGCGAGCCACGCGCTGACGGACGTCAGCGCCCTCTCCGTCCTGGAAGAGGACTGGCTCGACCTCCTCGCCGGCCGGACGCTCCCGCCCGTCACGGCCTTCACCCCGCTGGACCTCGCCGCCGAAGAGGCGACCGCTCGCGGGGTCCGGAAGTCCCGGGCCTCGCTGCGGCACTGGGAGCGGATCATCCGCACCGAGCCCCAGGCGATGTTCGCGGAGCCCGGCGCGGACGGCGCCGAGGTCGCCGCGGAGCAGTTGACGCTCCGGTCGCTGCGGGGCGCCCGGGCCCTCGCCCTCGTGGCGGAGCGCACCGGCGGCCTGCCGTCCACCGTGCTGCTCACGGCCTGGTGCGCACTCGTCGCCCACCGGGCCGGCCAGCCGGTCTGCGTAGCCGCCGTCCCGACCTCCAACAGGTTCCTGCCCCGGCTCGCCCGCTCGGTGAACACCGTGTCCCAGGACGCGCTGCTCTCCCTCGACATGCGGGTGCCGTCCTTCGACGCCCTCTTGAGCAAGGCGTGGGGCGCAGCGCTCAACGCCTACCGGCACAGCCAGTTCGATGCGGTCCGACTGTGGGACATGATCGACGCGGTCACCCACGAGCGCGGCAGCCGGTTCGCCCGCGACGTCGTGTTCAACGACGTCAGCGCACTCCCGACGGCCCCGCCCGCGGCCGATGCCGACGGGCCCGAGTTCGAGGTGACCCGGGGACCGGTCCAGGTGTTGCCGACCCGTGTCCTGACCTTCGTCCACGAGACGGCACCCCTGCTCAGGCTCGGACTGTGGTTCGATCCCGCCCTGTTCGCCCCGGAAGAGGCCGAGGGCTTCCTCGCCGGCCTCGTACGACTCCTGGAGGCGGCCTCGACGCAGGACGTGCCGCTCTCCGCACTCACCGAAGTGACGGGGGTGCACCCCGTCGAGCGCGGTGCGAAGTGGCTCCGCGTGGACGGTTGCTGGGTGTCGCCGTCCGAAGTGGCGGAGGTGCTGGGCAAGGCCCTGGGGGGCGTTCCCGTGCACGTCGCCCCGGACCCGTCGGATGCGCCGGAGGGCCAGGTTCCGGCCGGTCTCACGGCGTTCATCGCCGCCGGTGCGACCCCGCTCTCTCCGGCGGAGGCGCACACGGCCCTGCTGGAGGCCCTTCCGGGGCACCCCGGCGTACTGGCCCCTCGCCGGTACGTGATCGTGCGGGACGCGCCCGTGGAGGCGGACCGGACCAGTGCCTGGCTCGGGCAGCGGATTCTCAGGGAAGGGGCCGGCCGCGACCGGCGCATGCGACATGACGACGAATGACACCACCGTCCAGCGGGAGCAGGACTCCCTTCCCAGCCCGTGGCGTTCGAGTCGCTTCCGGCTGTTCTTCACCGCCCGCAGCACTTCGCTCCTCGCCGACGGCATGCTGATGGTCTCGCTCACGACCGCCGTCCTGGGGGCGGGGTACGGTGCCGCGGGCGTGGGCTACGCACTGGCCGCCTGGATGGCGCCGATCGTCCTGCTCGTGCTCTTCGGAGGCGTGTTCGCCGACCGGTTCACCCCCCAGGTGATGATGGTCGGCGCCGACGTGGTGCGCATGGTGGCCATGCTGGCGCTCGCGGCGCTGCTCGCCTTCGGCGACATGCGGTTGTGGCACATGATGGCGCTGCTCGCGCTCAGCGGCGCGGCGACGGCCATGTTCCAACCCGGTCTGGCGAGCCTGGTGCCCCGGGTCGCCGAGGACATCCAACGGGCCAATGCGCTGCTCCGGGTCTCCGAGTCGATCTGTACGCTGGTCGGCCCCGGTCTCTCCGGTCTGCTCGTGGCGTACTGGGACGTCGCCGGCTCCTTCCTCGTGATTGCCGCTGCGTACGCGTGCAGTGCGCTCGGTCTGGCACCGCTGCGGAAGCTCGGCACCGCGCGGGACGAGAGCGACGACCCGATCTGGCAGCGGCTGGCCACCGGCTGGCACGAGTTCCGGTCCCGTTCCTGGCTGTGGGGCGTCATCGCCGTTTGGTCCGTCTACGGGCTGTTCGTCTTCGGCCCGGCCCTGCCGCTCGGTGCGGCACTGCTCACCGAGCAGCACGGCGCGAGCGGGTACGGCTGGATCGCCTCTGCGGACGGCGCCGGCACGATCCTCGGCGGACTGCTCGGCCTGCGGGTCAGACCGCGCCGGCCGCTCGTCGCGGGTGCCTGCGCCATGTTCTTCTTCTCCCTCAACCCCCTGGCCCCCGCGCTGGGATGGTCGTTCACCGTCACGGCGCTCACCGGTGTGGTGGCCGGCTGCGGCTTCGCCTTCTGGGGCGTCATGTGGGCGACGAGCGTGCAGTCCCACATTCCGCTCGCCGTCCTGAGCCGTGTCTCCGCGTACGACGTCGCCGGTTCCATCATGGTCATCCCGCTGGGCCGGGCGCTGTCCGGACCGGCCGCGGACAGCGTGGGGGCGGACCGCGTCCTGTTGTTCTCCTCCGTGATGGGCCTGGTGTGCATCGCCGTCATGCTCTCCGTGCCGGCCGTCCGTGCGCTCCGTCGGGCTCCGTCGGACGCTTCCGGGACGGGCCCCGGGGAAAGGGTTCCGGCCGCCGACGGCTGAGCGCCGCCGCCGGTCCCGGGAAGCCCTTGCACCGGGGCGCGCAGCGGTCCACCGTGGGCACGGGCGGAGGGCGGTGATCCGGCGCCCCGGGCGGACGGCGGCCCACCGGGGCCTTCACGCGGCGCGCCCGGCCCACCGCGCCCCGTGACGGGGGTTCCTCGGCGGCCGTGTCGTACGACCCGGCCAGCAGTCCGTACGATTCCTCCCGTTGCCATCCTTACGTCTGAAGGAGATCCCATGGCCCAGGTCACGCTCAAGGGCAGCCCCGTGCAGGTCAACGGCGCCCTGCCGACCCCCGGCAGCTCGGCTCCCGACTTCACCCTCGTCGCCGAGGGGCTGGCGGACAAGTCGCTGAAGGACTACGCCGGTCTGCGCAAGGTCCTCAACATCTTCCCGAGCGTGGACACCCCGACGTGTGCCTCCTCCGTCCGCGCGTTCAACGAGAAGGCCGGACAGCTGGAGAACACGGTCGTCCTCTGCATCTCCGCCGACCTGCCCTTCGCCCAGGCCCGCTTCTGCGGTGCGGAGGGCCTGGAGAACGTCAAGAACCTGTCGACCCTGCGCGGTCGGGAGTTCCACACCAACTACGGCGTGGAGATCGCGGACGGCCCGCTGGCCGGCCTGACCGCCCGCGCCGTCGTCGTGCTCGACGAGAACGACACCGTCCTGCACGCGCAGCTCGTGGGCGAGATCGCCGACGAGCCGAGCTACGAGGAGGCGCTCGCCGTCCTGAAGTAGTCGTCACCCGAGCAGGACGCCCAGGAGGAGCCCCCCACCGACCGCGGTGGGGGGCTCCTCGCGCGTCCCGCTCAGGCGCACCCCGGGCAGAGCCCCCGATAGGTGACGTCCGCCTTCGTCACCGCGAAGCCGTAGCGCTCCGCGGCCGGCAGGACGGCGAGCGGGTCCCCCGTGGGGTGGACGTCGCGGATGGTGCCGCAGTTCGAGCAGACCAGGTGCTGGTGCGGCCGGTGCGCGTTCGGGTCGTAGCGCTTGGCCCTCCCGTCCGTGGAGAGTTCCACGACCTCCCCCAGGGCGACCAGCTCGCCGAGGGTGTTGTAGACCGTCGCCCGGGCGATCTCGGGGAGCCGCGCCACCGCACGCGCGTGCACCTCGTCCGCCGTGAGGTGGACGTGTTCCCCGGCCAGGACCTCCGCGACAACCCGTCGCTGGGACGTCATCCGCCAGCCGCGCGCTCGCAGGCGCTCCAGCAGGTCACTCATGTCTCACCCCTTCTACGTCGACGGCCTTGGCATCGTTCTTGACTTGGACAAGGTCCATTGTAGGATCGGTTTCGTAGATGGCCAAGGGACAGGAAGATTCCGGAACGCCAGGAGAGGTACCCGTGAGATCCACGCCCGTCCCCTCCGCCGACCGCACTTCCTTGGCACTGTGATCCGCCAGGTCCGGAAGGATTCCCATGTCTGAGAACCGTGAGAACCACGACGCAACCGTCGTAGACGCGAAGCCGGAGGGCGGCTGTCCCGTGGCGCACGGGCGCGCCGCCCACCCGACCCAGGGCGGCGGCAACAGCCAGTGGTGGCCGAACCGGCTGAACCTGAAGATCCTCGCCAAGAACCCCGCCGTGGCCAACCCGCTCGGCGAGGAGTTCGACTACGCCGCGGCCTTCGAGGGCCTCGACCTCCCGGCCGTGAAGCAGGACATCGCCGAGGTCCTGACGACCTCGCAGGACTGGTGGCCGGCCGACTTCGGCCACTACGGCCCCTTCATGGTCCGCATGGCCTGGCACAGCGCGGGCACGTACCGCATCAGCGACGGCCGCGGTGGCGCAGGTGCCGGCCAGCAGCGCTTCGCACCGCTGAACAGCTGGCCGGACAACGGCAACCTGGACAAGGCGCGCCGTCTGCTGTGGCCGGTCAAGAAGAAGTACGGCCAGAACATCTCCTGGGCCGACCTCATGATCCTCGCCGGCAACGTCGCCCTGGAGTCGATGGGCTTCGAGACCTTCGGCTTCGCCGGCGGCCGGGCGGACGTGTGGGAGCCCGACGAGGACGTCTACTGGGGCCCGGAGACCACGTGGCTCGGCGACGAGCGCTACACCGGCGACCGCGAGCTGGAGAACCCGCTCGGCGCCGTGCAGATGGGTCTCATCTACGTCAACCCCGAGGGCCCCAACGGCACCCCGGACCCGGTGGCCGCCGCCCGCGACATCCGCGAGACCTTCCGCCGGATGGCGATGAACGACGAAGAGACCGTTGCCCTCATCGCGGGCGGACACACCTTCGGCAAGACCCACGGTGCCGGCCCCGCGGACAACGTGGGCGCCGACCCCGAAGCCGCTCCGCTGGAGGCCCAGGGCCTCGGCTGGAAGAGCACGTACGGCACCGGCAAGGGCCCGGACGCCATCACCAGCGGCTTGGAGGTCACCTGGACCACCACGCCGACCCGGTGGAGCAACGGGTTCTTCAAGAACCTGTTCGAGTACGAGTACGAGCTGAGCAAGAGCCCCGCGGGCGCCCACCAGTGGGTGGCCAAGGACGCCGAGGCGGTCATCCCGGACGCCTACGACCCGGCGAAGAAGCACCTGCCGACGATGCTCACCACCGACCTGTCGCTGCGCTTCGACCCGGTCTACGAGCAGATCTCCCGGCGGTTCTACGAGAACCCGGCCGAGTTCGCGGACGCCTTCGCCCGCGCCTGGTACAAGCTCACCCACCGCGACATGGGCCCGGTGGTGCGCTACCTCGGCCCCGAGGTCCCGTCCGAGGAACTGCTCTGGCAGGACCCGCTGCCCGCCCGCTCGCACGAGCTCGTCGAAGCCGCGGACATCGCCTCCCTCAAGGAGCAGGTCCTCGCCTCGGACCTCACGGTCACCCAGCTGGTCTCCGCCGCCTGGGCCGCTGCCGGCTCCTTCCGCGGCAGCGACAAGCGTGGTGGCGCCAACGGCGGTCGCATCCGTCTGGAGCCGCAGCGCACCTGGGAGGTCAACAACCCGGAGGAGCTGGCCCAGGTGCTGCGCGTCCTGGAGGGCGTGCAGGAGCGCTTCAACTCCGCCCAGAACGGGGGCAAGCAGGTCTCCCTGGCCGACCTCGTCGTCCTCGCGGGCGTCGCGGCGGTCGAGAAGGCGGCCCGGGACGCCGGCCAGGAGATCGAGGTGCCGTTCACGCCGGGACGCGTGGACGCCGGCCAGGAGCACACGGACGTCGAGTCCTTCGCCGCCCTGGAGCCCGTCGCGGACGGCTTCCGCAACTACCTGGGCAAGGGCAACCGGCTTCCGGCCGAGTACCTGCTCATCGACAGGGCGAACCTGCTCACCCTGAGCGCGCCCGAGTTGACCGTCCTCGTCGGCGGTCTGCGCGCCCTGGGCGTGACCCAGCCGCAGTCCTCGCTGGGCGTCCTCACCGAGACGCCCGGCAAGCTGACGAACGACTTCTTCGTCAACCTGCTCGACCTGGGCACGGAGTGGAAGTCCACCTCCGAGGACCAGACCACGTTCGAGGGTCGTGACGCGGCCACCGGCGCGGTCAAGTGGACCGGCACCCGCGCCGACCTGGTCTTCGGCTCCAACAGCGAACTGCGCGCGCTGGCCGAGGTCTACGCGAGCGACGACGCCAAGGCGAAGTTCGTCCAGGACTTCGTGTCGGCCTGGGACAAGGTGATGAACCTGGACCGGTTCGACATCGCCTGATCCGCTGCTCACCGCGCGGCCCGGCCCGGGTGGCTTCCACGCCCCGGGCCGGGTCGTCGCGCGCCCGCGGCCGTTCCGCCTCAGCTCGGATCGAAGTCGTCTTCCTGGTCCGACGTCCCGGGCGGGCAGTCGTGGAACGCCGAGGAGACGGCCTTGCTCAGCGTCGGATCCGCAAGCGGAGGACCCTCGTGGCCCTCGGTGGTGACGAACACGAACCCCGTCCGGATGCCGTCCACCTCGGTCTCCACGGTGCACTGCCCGGGAAGGTCCAGACCCTGGTTCCAGTCGCACTCCTCGGCGTCCAACGCGGCGATGAGCTGGGAGCGGGTCACTTCCGACGGATGGCTGACCATCGCGTTCGTCCGCGCATCGGGGACCTCCACCTCCCCGCGCCAGACCGGCAGGATGACCTGGACCACCAACTGGCATTCACAGACGACCAGTTGCAGATCGCCGTAGCCGAACCAGCGGGGCCAGCGCTGCCCCTTGTGGACGGGGTCACCGATGAAGGGCCGCCCCAAGGCCGCCACCAGTTCGGGCAGGGAGGCGTTGCAGCCGATCGGCCCGATCCTGGCCGTCCGACCGAAATCCGCCAGCATCCGGGTCGCGTTCATGCCGGGGATTATGCCCGCACCCATGCTGAGCTGCGAACACGTCGAGCTGCGACAGCCATCCCGCACGGCGGTCCGCTCGCACAGCCCAAGGAACCGGTCACACCGACCCTTCGGGCTGCTGTTCCCACAGGATCACCTCCAGGATGCGCGGTCCGTGCACGCCCTCGACCCGCTTGAGTTCGATGTCGCTGGTGGCCGACGGGCCCGAGATCCAGGTCTGGGGGCGGACCGGGTCGAGACGGGCCACCGCGCGGGGAACGGAGGAGACGACCTGCTCGGGGACGCGGACCACGCAGATGTGGTGGTCGGGGACGAGCGTGATGCGCCGGCGCCCCTGGTCCGGGGATCCGTCCAGGACGATCGTGCCGGTCTCGGCGATGGCGAGCGCACAGCCGGTGACGACGCCGTCCGCCCGGTCGAGGTCGTCGACGGTGTTCGTGGCGAGGTCCTCGACCAGACGGGGACCGCCGGCTTCCCGGAGCGCGGCGGTCCAGTCGCGCGGCAGGCCCGGGGGCACCAGGACGCGCCGGGCACCCCGGGCCGAGAGGAGCCGTCGGATCAGCTCCGGAAGCCCGTGTGCGGGGGAACGGTGCACGAGGGCGCGGTAGTCGGCCAGGTTCTCCGCGAGCAGGTCCACGGCCTGGTCGCTCGTGCGGTGGCCGTGCTCGATCAGATAGCCGCGGTCGACGGCCCGCTCGTACGGGGTGGCGTCGGGGGCGATGCCGTTGAGCGCGTCACGGACGCGGCCGAGGACCAGGTCGCGGCTGCTCACTGCGGGCCGTCCTTTCCTTCGCGGGTGCGCTGCCACCAGTCGCGGAAGGGCTCCGCGGGGACGGCGGGCAGGTCACGGCTGTCGGTCCAGGCCCGGCCGGGACCAGGCAGGGTCTTCGGGTGGAGTCTGCGGGTGCGCGCGGCGAGCCGCTGGCCGGTGCGCAGCGCCCCCGGCCGGTCGAGGGCCCAGCCCGCGGCCCGCATCGCGGCCCGCTCCGCGGCGTGTCCCTTGGCCGGCTTCAGGACGACCTTCTTTCCCCCGCGCGTCACGGGGCCGCCCTGGGCGATCCGTTCGCGCAGGTGCACCAGGACCTCGGGGATGTCGATGGCCACCGGGCAGACCTCGTAGCAGGCCCCGCACAGGGAGGACGCATAGGGGAGGGAGGCGTCGATCTCGCTTCGGGTGCCGCGCAGTTGGGGGCTGAGAATGGCGCCGATGGGGCCGGGGTAGACCGAGCCGTAGGCGTGGCCGCCGGCCCGCTCGTAGACCGGACAGACGTTCAGGCAGGCGGAGCAGCGGATGCAGCGCAGCGCTTGGCGGCCGACGTCGTCGGCGAGGGTGTCGGTGCGGCCGTTGTCGAGCAGGACGAGGTGGAAGTTCCGCGGGCCGTCGTCGTCCGTCGTGCCGGTCCACATCGAGGTGTACGGGTTCATCCGCTCGGCGGTCGAGGAGCGGGGCAGGGTCTGGAGGAAGACCTCCAGGTCCCGCCAGGTGGGCACGGTCTTCTCGATGCCGACGACCGAGATCAGGGTCTCGGGCAGCGTCAGGCACATCCGGCCGTTGCCCTCGGACTCCACGACGACGAGGGTGCCGGTCTCGGCGACCATGAAGTTGGCGCCCGAGACGGCGACCTTGGCGCGCAGGAACTTCTCCCGCAGGTGCAGCCGCGCGGCCTCGGCGAGCGCGGCCGGCTCGTCGGTGAGCCCTTCGGGCGCCGGTCGGCCCCACTCCCCCATCTCCGCACGGAAGATGTCACGGATCTCGCGGCGGTTGCGGTGGATGGCGGGGACGAGGATGTGCGAGGGGCGGTCCTTGCCCAACTGCACGATGAGCTCGGCGAGATCGGTCTCGTAGGCGGAGATGCCGGCCGCTTCGAGGGCTTCGTTGAGTCCGATCTCCTGGGTGGCCATGGACTTGACCTTGACGACCTCGCTCTCCCCGGTCTCCTGGACGAGGCGGGTCACGATCCGGTTGGCCTCGTCGGCGTCCGCCGCCCAGTGGACGGTCCCTCCGGCGGCGGTGACCGACTCCTCCAGCCGTACGAGGTGGCGGTCGAGGTTGCGGAGGGTGTGCTCCTTGATCTGCTTGCCGGCCTCGCGCAGGGCGGCCCAGTCGGACATCTCGGCGACCGCGGCGGCCCGTTTCTCGCGGATGGTGTGGGTGGCGTGCCGCAGGTTGGCGCGCAGCGTGCCGTCACGGACGGCCTCGCGCGCAGCCTCGGGGAAGGCCGGCATGCCGATGAAGGTTCCGCTCATGCCGGGGACTCCTCTTCGGTGCTCGCCAGGATCTCGGCGATGTGGACGGGGCGCATGCCGACCTTCAGGCGGGACATGGCGCCGCCGAGGTGCATCAGACAGGAGTTGTCGGCCGCGCACAGCACCTCGGCTCCGGTGGATTCGGCGTTGCGCACCTTGTCGGTGCCCATGGCCGCCGACACGTCGGGGTTCTTCACCGCGAAGGTTCCGCCGAAGCCGCAGCACTCCTCGGCGCCGGGCAGCTCCAGCAGTTCGAGCCCCTTGACCGCACGCAGCAGGTTCAGCGGTCGCTCGCCGAGTCCGAGGCCGCGCAGGCCGTGACAGGTCGGGTGGTAGGTGACGGTGTGCGGGTAGTGGGCGCCGACGTCCGTGACGCCGAGGACGTCCACGAGGAACTCGGTGAGTTCGTACGTCTTGGGCACGACGGGGGCCAGGGCGGTGGCCAGGCCGTCGCCGCGGCCCTCTGCGCGGGCCCGCTCCCCCATGCGCGGATAGAGTTCCCTGACCATGGCGCCGCAGGAGCCGGACGGGGTGACGATCGCGTCGTGGGCGGCGAAGACCTCGGCGTACCGGCGGGCGAGCGGCTCGGCCCGGTGCCGGTAGCCGGTGTTGTAGTGGGCCTGGCCGCAACAGGTCTGTTCCGGTGGGAAGTCGACGTCCACGCCCAGTCTGGTCAGCAGCCGCACGACGGCACGGCCGGTGTCCGGATAGAGCGTGTCGTTGACACAGGTCAGGAACAGGGCGACCCGCATCGCGGCTCCCTTCTCTTCGGTTGGTCCGCAGGGCGGTGGGGCCGGGGCCGGACGGCCTCCGCGGGAGCGAGGGGCGCTTCGGCCGGACCGTCGGCCGTCGTGCGGAATCGCCGGTCCAGGAAGTCGACGAGCCGGGATTCGCTTCGCTCGATTCGCTCCCGCCGGTCGGGCGTCAAGGACGCGAGGGCGTCGTCGAGGACGCGCTCCCGGGGGACGTGCACCATCGCGCCGGAGTACACCCGGCAGCCCGAGCACCAGACGAGTCCGATGCACCGTTCGTACGAGGGCGACTCGGGCGGGTGGGGACGGTACCGGTACGAACAGACGGGCGCACCGCAGCTCGCACAGCACTGCCGGTCGTCCTCCGGGGCGGTCTCCCAGCTCCCGGCCTTGCGCCACCTCTGCCACTCACCCCGTGCTCTTCACGTCGTCATGGGCCCCATTCTTCCCCATGCCGGCCGGCCGACACCACGTCCCGCGGCCGGTGCGTCGGCGGAAGCCCGCACCCCTCGGCAGCGGTGTGCCACCGAGGGGCACGGGCAACCGTGCGCAGCAGGCCCTCACGGCCGTCACCGATCAGGCAGCGCCCTCCGCGGGCGGCATCGGCCGCGTGCGGGGCTCCGGGGCCGCTGGTGGCGGGACGGGTCCGGGAGCGGGTACGGACTCCCCCTCCGGTCGGGAGGCCAGGACCACCGCGGCCCACCGGTCCGCCCAAGCACCCCAGCAGGAACGCAGGGCGTCCTCGGCCCGGTCGATCTCGCGGACCACCTCCACCGGGTCGAGTCCCAGTGCGCGCACCGGTGCGTCGTCATCGGCCCACTGGGCGGTCTCCGCGGCCAGGACCTCGGGATGGAACTGCACGCCCCAGGCCCGGTCGCCGAGGCGGTACGCCTGATGGGTGCAGTGCACGCCGGTGAGCAGCGGGACGGCGCCGTGCGGGAGCCTCGCGGTCTCCTCCCAGTGCCACTGCACGGCGGACGGGCGCCCCCGGACGGCCCCGAAGAGGGGGTCCGTGACGCACTCCGGCAGGGGGGTCAGTTCCACCAGCCCGACCTCGGGGTGGGTGGCACGGGCGACCTCGCCCCCGCAGGCGACGGTGAGGAGTTCCATCCCGAGGCAGATGCCCAGGGTGGGGAGCTCGTGGTCGACGGCTTCCCCGAGCAGGGCGCGGACGGCCGGTAGCCAAGGCGCCCGGGCGTCCTCGTAGGGGCCCATCGCCCCGCCGAGGACCAACAGGCCGTGGTGCTCCGACAGGTCGTCGGGCAGTGGGTCGCCCCGCCAGGGGCGTCGCAGGTCGAGCCGTAGGCCGGCCCGGACCAGCCGGTCCCCGACCAGTGCGGGTCCGGTGTCGTGTTCGTGCTCGACGACGAGCACCACCGGGGCGCTCACAGGCGTCCCGCCTCGACGATGCGGCGCAGGAACGCCCGGGTCCGCTCTTCCCTGGGTTCCCCGAAGATCTGCTCCGGCGGCCCTTCTTCCAGGAGGACTCCTTGGTGGAGGAAGCACACCTTGCTCGACACCTCCCGGGCGAAGCCCATTTCGTGGGTGGCCAGCAGCATGGTCATGCCGCCCTCGGCCAGTTCGCGGACGATGGCCAGGACCTCGGCGACCAGTTCGGGGTCGAGCGCCGAGGTGATCTCGTCGAGCAGCAGGGCGCGCGGCCCACCGGCCAGGGCGCGCACGATGGCGACGCGCTGTTGCTGCCCGCCGGAGAGCCGGTCGGGCAGGCTGTCCGCCTTGGCGCCGAGGCCGACGCGTTCCAGCAGGGCTCGGGCCCGCTCCTCCGCTTCTTGGCGGGGCGTGCCGGCGACCCGCATGGGGGCGAGGGCGACGTTGTGCAGGACGGTCATGTGCGGGAAGAGGTTGAAGTGTTGGAAGACCATCCCGACGTCGCGCCGCAGCCGGTCCACGTCGGTGCCGGGGCCGGAGGCGACCTCGCCGCCGACCCGGATCTCACCGCCGTCGATGTCCTCCAGGGCGTTGATGCAGCGCAGCAGGGTGGACTTGCCGCTGCCGGAAGCACCGATCAGGGTGACCACCTGGTGTTGCTCGACCTCCAGGTCGATGCCGCGCAGCACCGGGGTGTTCCCGTAGCTCTTGTGCACCGCGTCGATCTCGATGAACGCCATGTCAGGCCTCCTTGCCGCGCTTGTGCTCACGGGCCACCAACCGGTCGACCAGCCGGGCCTGCGGAATGGTGATGACGACGAAGAGCAAGGCCACCACGGTGACCGAGGAGAGGTTGAAGTGGTTGGACGCGTAGATCTTCGACTGGTTGAAGGCGTCGATGGTCCCGATGACGTTCACCAGCGCGGTGTCCTTCTGCAGGCTGATGAAGTCGTTGAGCAGGGGCGGTACGACGCGCCGGGTGGCTTGGGGAAGCACCACGTGGCGCAGGGTGGCGCTCCGGGAGAGCCCGAGTGAGCGGGCCGCCGCCGTCTGGCCGGGGGAGATGGACTCGATGCCGGCTCGGAAGACCTCGGCCACGTAGGCCCCGTAGGTCAGGGTGAGGGCGAGGACGGCGAACCAGACCGGGCTGAGCGAGCTGAGCAACGGCACCTCGGCGAGCGGCAGGCCGAAGCCGATCAGATAGATGACGATGACCGCGGGAACGGCACGGAAGCCGTCGATGTAGCCGGTGGCGAGGAGCCGGAGCGGACGGCCCGCCCGGCCCGGAGCCATGCGGGCCAGCGCGAGGGCGAGTCCCCAGACGAGGATGAGGGCCTGGGAGACGACCGCGATGAAGAGGTTGGTGCCGAAGGCCGAGGTGATCTCGGAGACGCTGAGCCCGATCACTCCGCCGTCGAAGAAGGTGCGTTGGACGGCGCGATCGTTCGCCAGGACGAACCACGCTCCTCCGATCAGGCAGACCGCCAGCAGGGACCAGCCGAGCACGGTCCAGGCGTCCTCCCTGGACCGTGCGGCCAGCCGCCGGGCGTCGGCCCGCCGGTCATCGGCCCAGGCGGTGGCGGCGTTCCTCGCCCCGCGCAGTGCGCGGAGGGCCGGCCGCAGCAGCGGCAGGACGGCGGTGCTCACGACCAGCGCGCCGACGGCGGCCGTCGTCGCGGTGCCGGGGACGACGTCCCGTACGGACCATGCGACGGTCACGGCCGTCGCGACGACGGACAGGACGGCGGCGGTCGCGGCGGCGGCGAGGGGGAGGGAGGCCGGCGGTGGGGTCGCGGCGGCTCGTGGTTGGTCCCGCCGCGGCGCGAGCAGGTCGGTGGTGAGGCTCACTTCGTGCTCCAGACGGGGATCGTGGCGGGGTCGCCGCCGAAGGCCTCGGCGAGGTGGGTGGTGGCGAGCGCGTCGAGGGTGCCGTCCTGCTGCATGTCGACGAGGGCGCCGTCGATGGCGGCGGCGTTCTTGCTGCCCTTGGGGTAGAGCGCGCCGTAGGACTCGCCGGTGGCGTACTGCCCGACGACGGCGAGCGCGCCCTTCGACTGCCGGGCCTTGCCGAGCACGATGGCGACGTCGGTGAGGGCCGCGTCGATCTGGCCCGCCTGGAGCGCCGCTTGCAGCTCCACGTCGCCGGTGAAGACCTTCGGCTCCTGTCGCGGCTTGAGGACGTCGCGCACGAAGTCGGCGCCGGTGGTGCCCTGCTTGACGCCGAGGCGCTTGGTCGCGACGTCGCTCTGGGCGACGGGGGCTTCGGTCCTGACGAGGACGCCGATGTTGGAGTCGAAGTAGGGGGTGGAGAAGTCCACGACCTTGCGGCGCTCATCGGTGATGGAGATCTCGGCGAGGGCGATGTCGAAGTCCTTGGACTTGCCGGCGACGAGGGCGTCGAAGGAGACGTTGCGGACGGTGAGTCGGTCCAGGCCGGCGCGGTGGGCGAGGTTGGCCGCCAGGCAGTACTCATAGCCGCTGTCGATGTCCCGGACGGTGTCGCCGTCCCACCAACCGGGGCTGGGCAGGTCCCCGACGACGGTGAGGGTGCCGTCCTCGACGGTGTCGAGGGTGATGGACCCCTTGGTTCCGGTCACCGTGCAGGCGCCGTAGTTCCGCGAGCCCTTGGAGTCGGTGGTGTGGGTGGTGGAGTCGCCGCCGGCGCCGCTGCCGCAGGCGGTGAGGCCGGTGAGCAGCAGGGCGGCGAGTGCGGGGGCGGCGGGCATGCGGAAGCTGCGCAAGGAGAGCTCCTTGGGAGGCGGGGATGTGGCAGATACGGTGCCCAAAACGTTTTGGCCTCGTCAAGAGCCGAGCCCGAACACAACAAAAACGTTTTACTCCGAGGGCTTGGACCGCAGCCCTCCATCTGCCAGCCTTGGTCCCGCACCGACACGAAGCAGAGGGAAGAGCACCGCATGACCACCGGGGGAAACACACGGAAGCCCACCGGGCAGCGCATCGGCATCCGGGACGTGGCCCGGGCGACGGGCCTGTCCATCACCACCGTCTCGCACGCCCTGAGCGGCAAGGGCAAGATCGCCGCGGCCACCCGCAGCCGGGTGCTCCGCACCGCGGAGGAACTCGGCTACCGCCCCGACCCGGTCGCCCGCGGGCTGGTCTCCGGACGCACCGGCATCCTGGGCCTGGCCATCGGCCACATGCGGGACAGGCCCTGGGAAGGCACCTACCGCCCTTACTACGCCGCGTTCACGGCAGGCGCCTCGGTCACCGCCGTGGAACGGGACTACGCACTGGTCGCCATCCCCGGCGATCCGGCCTCCGGCCTGTGGGCGCGGGTGCCGATGGACGGCCTGATCGTCGTCGATCCGGTGCTCGACGACCCGGTGCTGGCCGAGTGCGCGCGCCGCCACCTGCCCGTGGTCACCGACGGCCGCCCCCTGGACCCGGACCAGACGCACGTACCGACCGTGGAGAGCGACCTGGTGAACGGCATGGCGGACGTCCTCGGCCACCTCCGGGAGTCCGGCGCCCGGCGCGTCGCCCTGCTGTCCGGCTCACAGGCCGATGCCTACACCCAGGACAGCGAGCGGCTCTACCGCGATTGGTGCGACGGAGTGGCACAGGCCCCGCTCATCGAGGCGCCGACCCCAGCCGAAGAGCCGGTGGAGGCAGCGCTCCGCCTGCTCACACCGCCCGACCGCCCCGACGCGGTCCACGGCATCAACGAGACCTACGGCCAGGCCCTGGTGACCGCGGCCCGCCGTCTCGGTCTGGACGTCCCCCGGGACCTGATGATCAGCGTGATGCGCGAGGCGGACCACTCGGGTGCCCCGGGCGACTGGGAGGTGCCGCTGACCACGCTCAACCTCGACGCCAACCGCTTGGGGGTGGAGGCGGTCGGCCTGCTGATCGACCTGCTCGACGGCCGGCCGGCCCGAGAGGTGACCGTTCCCTGCACGGTGATTCCCCGCGCCTCCACCCGGCGCGGCTGACGCCCCGACCCGGCCCCGACCGGGCCGTACCGAGGGCCGTCCCGGGGGTCGCCGACCGTCAACCGTACGGCGGCTCCGCCCCGCAGCCGCCGCGCGCACCGGGCTGCCGACGGTCACGAACGCCGGCCGCCGGAGGCTTCGGACCCCACGCGTTCGGAGGGACCGGGAAGCAGGCCCGGGAGACGGGCGGACCGCCTCAGGCGACGGCCTGGTCGTCGTTGGCCTCGAAGGGCTGCCCGGTGAGGCACGGAGCCTCGCCCCGGCCGGAGGACCCACCCCCGAGTCCCACCCGGTCCCCCTCCTTGGCGAAGAGCCTGCCCTCGGCGTCGTACACGGCGGTCTTGCCGTTCTCCTCCCGGGTGGACCAGCCGTGTCCCCACACGATGGACACCGGCTCGCGCTTCGGGTCCGTGGCCACCGCGACACAGTCGTCCTCGGTGACCACGAGGGTGCCCTGCAGATGGGCGTAGAGCGAAGGGACGGCCTCGTCGACGGTTCGGGTGAAGATCCGTGCGGGGGCCTTCCGGTGCGTGACGTCCGCACGATCGGGGGGCACCGTCCCGGCGGCCGTGGGCGCACCGGCGGCCTCCGCTCCCTCCGCACCCCCACCGGTGCACGCCGCGACCGGCGCGACGAGGAGCAGAGAACCCGCGAGGGCGACGGCGCCCCGCAGAACGGAACGGGAACGGCGCCTCGCCGTCAGCACCGCCGCATCCGTGATACCGGTGCGTCGGCCAAAGGTCTCGGTCATCGGATCCCGCTCCTTCGCAGTCGTCTTCGTTTCCGCCGCACGGATGCCGGGGGTGCGGCCCGGCCGACCGCCGGAGGGGCGGCACGCGCCGGTGGCACAGGTGTCGATCACTGCGCAGCCGGCGCCCGGCGGGGCGGAAGACGGCGCTCGCACTGAAATGGTTCTGATGGGAGCGTAGTTGGTCCGTCGCCCGCACCGGAAGCCGCGGGCGTTCGGGCTGGAGGCGCAGGAGCCGCGGAAGGGCCGTTTGAGACTGCTTTGATACTTCAAGGGCCCCAAGTCCGGATACCTTCGGAACATCCGTGTGCGGGACGGCAAGGACCGACCGCAGGGACAGGGGGAAGAGACATGGACGCACGACCCTTACCGAGACTGGCCGCGCTCCTCGGAGCAGTGACGGTGGCGGCCACCGCACTGACCGGCTGTGCGGAAGCCGGCACCGAGGCAACCGCACCCGGACGCACCACGGGTCCGACGCGTGCGGACGCCTCCCCCGCGCCCTCCACCGACCGTACGGAAACGGGCCCGCCGGACTCGTGCACGAAGCGCCTGTCAGAGCCTGGCGATCCGGTTCCGGGCACGGTGTTCGCCGACTGTCTGGTGACCGCGACCCGCCTGGCCGCGACCGCGCACATGACGACCACGTACCCCCACTCCTCCGCGACCGGGCCGATCAGGATGGGCAAGCCGTTCGAGCTGTACCTGAAGACGTCGGACGGTGGCGAACTCTTCATCAAGGACGAGCGGGGCTGGATGAAGGGACACGGCAGCTGGACCGAGGCGAAGGCGAACGGCAGCGCGCAGGAGCGACTCGCCGACGCCGTCGTCAAGTCCTACCTGGGGTTCACCGATCCCCGCGCGCAGCAGCAGTTCCTCGCCACCACGGAGTGGCAACCGGCGGCCTCCGCCCCGGAGACCGTGAACGGCCGCCAGGCAGTCAGCTATTCCGGCCGCCCGAAGTTCGGTGACGTCACCTACGACGACTACCGGGTCTGGATCGACAAGGGCTTCCTTCCCGTCCGCATCGTCGCGACCGTGACGGTCCTCGGCCGCACGGAAACGGGACGGCAGGACTACGCCGACTGGGGCAAGCAGATCCACCTGCCCGACGGGCTTCCGCAGTGACCTTCCGTCAGTCCGGCACCCTCACCTCGTGGAGAAGAGCCTTGACCTTCCACCGCCTCACCCGGGCCACCCGCGCCCTCGCCGTCACCGCCCTCCTCGTTCCCGCCGCGGTCGCCTGCGGCGGAACGGACGGTGCCGACGCCCCAGCCGCTCCGTCGGCCACCACCGCCCCCGCCGCACCTGCGGACGGCCGGGGCACGGACCCTCCCCAGGAGAGCACCACACCCTCCGCCCCCACCGCAACGGAGAGCTCAACTCCCTTCGACCCGGAGTCAGTACCGGTTTCCGACGCCCCCCTGGGCGACTTCCCCTACTTCTCGGTCCCCGAGGGCTTCGAGAACTCCGAGACTCCGAGCCCGATCGTTCCCAGCGGTCGCGTCCCCTTCTGGACGGGCGACGGCCTGGAGTGGGTCGAGGGCAAGGTCTACCGGTCGTCGATCCAGGCGGCGGGCGGGAAGGAGTTCTCCGCACCGGAACTCCTCGCCGCGGTCGAATCGGCGGTCACCGGATCGGGTGGCGTCCGCCTCACCGACTCCCGGATCCCGGCCGACGTGACGGACAGCATTCCGCGCGACGTCCGCGTCGAGTACGTCGACGGGTTCGGAGACATCTACAACAACCCCGTCAGGACCTATGTCATCCGCCGACCCGACCGCCTGATCTGGATCCACCTCTGCTCCGACTCCGCGGGAGCCGGCTGGCTGATGGCGGAGACCACGGGCTGACGACGCCTCAGGGCCCGTTCGCGACGTACCGGGTGCCGAGGGCGAGGAGCCCGTACCGCAGCCGCCTGAAGTACGTGGCGCGGCTGAGGTGCAAGCGGGCCGCCACCTGATCGTGGCTCCCGCACCGCCTCAAGTAGTAGGTCTGCAGGACGCGGCCGGCCTCGGCCTCGGTGCGGGACGGGCTCTCGGCAAGCGCCCGGACGGCGTCGTACAGCCATGCGCGCAGGCTCGCCGGATCGGAGTCGTGCGGCGGGGCGAGCAGCGGACTGCGCGCCAGCGCCACGGGGTCGTCGATCTGCCTCAGGGCCCGACCGACGGCCCGCGTGTCGGGATCGGCCGGACCGGCTTCGACGCCGTGCGGCTCGGTCAACCTGTCCAGCCAGGAGGGGAGTTCCCCGGGGCTCATGTCGTTGCTGAAGACCTCGGGGTGTCGTCCGCTCCCGTGGACGTCCTCGCGGACGGCACCGTGCGGGCGGAACCGCAGGCCGTTGAGGAGCCGCTGGTAGTCCGGGCTCGCGGTGGAAGCGACGGTCCGGCCGTGCCGGACGGCGAGCGCGAGGGTGTGCCGGAGGATCTGGGCACGCACCGGGGGGTCGGGGCAGTGGACCGCGCCGATGAAGAGGCCCGCGGGCGCCTCGCCGCAGAGGAACCGGGCCGCGTGCTGCTGGAGCAGCGGCTCGACCCCGGCGATCGTCCGCTCCCGGATCACGGTGAGGTTGGCGACGCCGACGGGTCGCTCCTCGGGGTCCCGAGCGATGACGAAGTCGGCCGTGCCCTCGGAGAGCCAGCGCTCGACCAGACGGTCGGAGCGGCGCCCGTGGAAGCCTCCGTGCCGCGCCCACCGGTGCAGCAGTCGGCCGACCTCCTCGACCTCGGTGGCATCGGAGGTGTCGACCGGGCGGATCGTGGCGGGCGACGGCGCCATCGGCCGCAGGAGTCGGCGCACGAACGGATCCCCGGAGAGGAAGAGACCCTGCTCCACGATCCGGAAGCGCTCGGTGGGCGTGCGCGCCGTCCGTAGTTGGGCTGCCCGGTAGCGAACGGCCTCGTTGCGGAGGGCATCGTGCTCCACGGGCCGGCGCCAGCGGTGGGCCAGCTCCAGCACCTCGCGGTACGGCGAGGACAGGGCGAGGCCGAGAGCGGTCCGCGTCACGAGGCTCAGCCCCGCGAGTACGGTGAACGGCTCGGGCCCCGTCCCCAGCATCTTCTCGTCTCCCGCCCCCATCGCGGCGAGCGATCGGAGCGCGTCCTGCCAGTGGCGCACCGGCGACTCCCGGCCGAGCCGCAGGAAGATCTCGCCGGCGACGTGGTCGGCCACCGCGCCGGGTGCATCGGTCGGGACCCCGTCGTGCAGGGCCCGGCAGGCGGACTCGGCCAGCAGCGGAATGCCCTCGGCCAGCGAGGTCACCAGCGCCCGCCCGGCCGGAGAGTCGATCCCGGCCGCGGTCGCCAGCGCATCGATGTCCGAGTCCGGCAGGGGACGGACGGGGACGGTGCACACCTCGGCGTCGGTCCAGCCGGGGGTGGACCTGAGCGGTCTTCGGCTGAGGACCACGACGGACGGACGCTCGTCCCCCGCCCGGTCGAGCACATCGCGGAGGGCCACCAGATCTCCGCTGCGGTCCGCATCGTCGACCACCAGGACGTCGGCCGAGGGTTCGGCCAACTCGTCGGCGATCGCCTCGGGCGCACCCGTGCGGTCCAACGGGATCCTGACCGCGGAGCCGAGCCGGGCGGCCATCCAGGTCTTGCCGCTGCCGAGCGGTCCGGTCAGATTCACCAACCGGTGCACCGCCAGCGCCTCCTCCAGCGCGACGAGTCGTCCCTTTCCCGGTCGTGCAGCCCGTCCGGATCCGCCCATCCCCCGCCCACCGTCCCTGAGTGAACAACCCGCGCGGCGGAACCGCAGTCGCCGACGGCCTCTCCCCCTGCCGTCGCCCGGTTCCACAGACGACAGGAGGGACGACGGGGCCGACCGATGCGGTTCCCCGGTGAGGGCGGTGCGGAACGCGCCTCCTCGTGAGGGCGGTGCGGAACACCCTCCTCTCCGGCGCCGTTGCCGGTTCCCTCGGTCTCCGTTCGACGGTGCTTCGTTCCCGATCGGGTGCGCGGAAGGGTCGTCCTGGTCCTGGAGGAACGGACGGAGCACCTGTCGTCAGACGGGGACGCCCCCCTTGACGACACGGCGCAGGTTGCGTTCGGGGTGCACGAGGACACCGATGTCGTCGAGGGGATTGCCGTCGACGACGAGCAGGTCCGCATGGGCGCCGACGGCCAGGGTGCCGATTTCGCCCTCCCTGTTCAGCAGCCGGGAGGCCGTACTGGTCGCGGCGCGGATGATGTCGACCGCCGGCTGGACCTGGGCGCGGAGGGCGAACTCCTGTAGTTGGGCGGACTGCACGGCACCAAGCAGGTCGCTGCCGAAAACCAGGTTGACGCCCGCCCGGTGGGCGCGTTCGAGGGCGGACAGGCCGGCTTCCTGGACCTCGGCGATCTTCCGGTGGGAAGCCTCGGACATCCCCATCGCCCTGCCGAGCCGCGCCATCTGCTCATAGGTGATCAGGGTGGGGACCAGGAACGCGTCCTTCTCGATGAGCAGGGCGATGGTCTCGTCGTCGATGAGGTTGCCGTGCTCGACGCAGCGCACGCCCGCCCGCAGCGCCCGGTTGGCGCCGCGGGGGTGGTAGGCGTGCACGGTGACGTACCGGTTGTGGTGGACCGCCTCGGTGACGGCCGCGCGAATCTCCTCCTCGGTGTACTGGACCGCCGAGACCTCGTCGTGGGGCGAAGCGACCCCGCCGCCGATCAGCATCTTGAGGTGCGCGGCGCCCTTGCGGAACTCGTCCCGGGCGGCGGCCCGTACCGCCTCCGTCCCATCGGCGATGCGGGCGAAGGAGGGACGGCTCTGGCAACAGGGCAGCGATTCGTCCCCCAGGGGACGCAGGTCCCCGTGACCGCCCGTCTGGGACAGGGCCTTCCCGCCGTGGAGCAGGCGGGGGCCCGGGAGGAGCCCCTCGTCGATGGCCCGGGCCATCCCGTGGTCGGCCCCTCCGACGTCACGGACCGTGGTGAAACCGCGGCGAAGCATCCGTTCGGCTTCGCCGAGGGCACGGACGGTGGCGTATCCGGGGGTCCAGGAGGACGCCTCCCGGGGGTCGATCGTGGTCAGGAGGAGGTGGACGTGCGCATCGATGAGCCCCGGAAGGACGGTCGCACCGTGCGCGTCCAACACCTGTGCGTGTTCCGGGGTCGCAGGAGGACGCCCGGTGCCGTGGGCGGCGATGCGCCCGTCCGCGACCTCCAGCCAGGAGCGGTCGGTGAGCTCACCGGACTCCGGGTGCAGGAGGTGCGCATGGGTGATCAGCAGGCGTGCGGGCCGCTGGGAGGTCATCCTCGTCTTCCTTCCGCTCTTCCCGGGCCGCAGGGTCGTCCACCGGGCTTCGGGCGCTCAGGGCCGTCCAGCGGGGACGTGACGGCCCGAGCCGTCACGGACGCCCGGGAAAAGGCCACTGCACCTCCCGGGGCGACGGGAGGAACGGGAGGCAACGTTAGATGCATTTATTCATTCCATGCAACTTTTGATGCACATCGCGTGCGTCCCCCCTCCGCGTCCTTCCCGAATGCCCCACCGACCCGCTCGCACACCACGCCCCGGCGGCCGACGCCCCGATGAGCTCACCGGCTGCTCCTGGCTGGAGGTCGCGGACCGTGCGCGACGCCACCGCCGCAGCACGGGTCGGCACCCGCACGTCCGAGGCCTGGCAGAATTTCCTCCGACACCGGAAGCCCGGCCGGGGCACCACGCCCCCCGGACTCCACAGCCATTCGCACCCCACGGCCGCCGCCTCCCCTCCACCCGGGCGGCACCCCGGAACCCGACGAGAAGAGGCAGCGTGAGCATCGAGGCGTGGCTGGCCGGCCGCGAGGCCCGCGGAACCCTTGGCCCCCAGGCCGAACGGGTCGTCCACGTCCTGGCCCGGACCCCGCAGTTCGCGAGCTACTCCTCGGCCCGCGAAGTCGCCGAACGCGCCGGCGTGAACGTCTCCACCGTGGTCCGCACCGCCCAACAGCTCGGCTTCGACGGCTGGCCCCGACTGCGCGAGGAACTACGGGCCCTCTACCTCGCCTCGGTCTCCTCCGGAGACCTCGCTCCCGGTGCCGCCACCGACCCCGCGGCCCAGACCCTGCGCCAGGACGCCGTCAACCTCTCCGCCCTCGCCACCCCCGACAACCTCGCCGCGATCCGCGCCGCCGCCCGGGCCGTCAGAACCGCCCGCCGCACCCTGGTCATCAGCTCGGGCAGCGGGGCCGGTCCCGCCCACGTCCTGGGCCACCTCGGCGCCATCGCCGGCCACGACATCCGGCTCGCCCTCGGCTCCGCAACCGCCCAGGCGGTCCAGGTCTCCCAACTGGAGAAGGGCGACTGCCTCGTCACCCTCAACGTGTGGCGCTTGACCCGCACCCTGCGCGGCCTGACCCGACTCGCCCGCGAGCGCGGCGCCACCGTCATCGTCCTCACCGACCTGAGCGCCTCCCCCCTCGCCGAGGAAGCCGACCACCTGATCGTCACCCCCATCGAGGGCGTCCACGCAGGCCCTTCGGTGACGGCCATGGTCGCCGCCGTCCAGGCCCTCCTCGCCGAACTCGGCGACGACGACGCCGTTCGCTCCTCCGGCGCGGTCCAACAGATCTGGCAGGAGCTCGACCTGATGGACGACCGCCCCTGAGCCCTCCGGCGACGGCACCTGCCCGGGCCCGGGGCACCGGGCAGCGCGCGACCGGGCCGTACCCGTCCGCCGAGGGCCCGACGACCGGGCCGTGCACCGGGTCCGCGGCCTCCCCTCTCCATGGGGAAACGCAGCATCGGCCGCATCGCGGTGGAGCCCCGTGG